>JASFSK010000048.1:0-14385 GCA_050114455.1 Desulfobacterales bacterium
CATGCCGGACCCACACTCACCGTTCGGGAATTCAACGTTTGGCAGTTGGCGGCAGAAGCTGAAAAAGGTGGTTTTAGAGCCATGGTGCTCAAAGATCATTTCATCCCGACGATTCCGGTGGCTAGGGCCATGCAAGAGAAGCTCGGCCACATCGGGCTAAAAATTTTTGGCAGCCTGGCCCTGAACAATTCGGTGGGCGGCATCAACCCCAAAGCAGTTGAGATCGCGATTGGTTTTGGTGCAAAGATGATTTGGATGCCCACTATTTCCGCAGCAAATCACCACCAGAAGCACCGTGCCCCGGGCACCAAGTTTCCGGTACTGCTGAAAGAGGAGGCCGTTGCCGAGAAGCCCCTCAAAATAACCGGCGCCGATGGTGACATAACACCTGAGACCGAGAACATATTGAACATACTGGTGGATCATCCGGAGGTCGTTCTGGCTACCGGGCATCTCAGCCGCAAGGAAGTCAATGTCTTAGTGAATCGCTGTGCGCAATTGGGAGTAAAGCGGGTACTGGTCACCCATCCTCATTTTCTCGTAGATGCAAGCGCGGATGATATGCGGAGCTGGCAGTCTCTGGGTGCCTACATAGAGTTTACAGCCGTCATCTCTCTTCCATCCTCCCCGATCTACTGCCGCCCGGCTGAAGATGTTGCCGAACTTATCAAATTGCTTGATGTGGAAAAGGTTGTTTTGAGTTCGGATCTCGGCTTAAAAAAGGCCGGTTGGCCCGTTGCAGGAATGTCCACATTTCTCGAGCTGTTACTCGAGGCTGGTGTGGGTTCTGATGATCTGAAAAAAATGATCGCCACCAATCCTGCAAATTTACTGAATTTGAAAGCAAGTCGTTAAAAGGACCCTTCAAATGAACCTAAAATTTTATTGATATTCGCATAACATTGGAATACTTTGGGTACTCAAAGAAGGAAGCAAAGAATCCTTCTCAAGAGGAACAGGCTCTGGTTCTGAACCCAAAGGTGGTGTTTGCCGTTAGGTACCCGTTGAAGATAAAAATTTAGCGGCAATAGCATTTAGCAGGGAACGCGTCACTATGTTCTGGCAGCAGATGGTCAATTCAATCAGTCTGGGTGCGTTGTATTCTTTGCTGGCCATTGGGTACACAATGGTCTACGGCATCATCAAATTGATCAATTTTGCCCATGGTGAAATCTTTATGTGCGGGGCTTTTTTTACGTGGTGGATCATGACCGCCTTTTCTGTCCCCTTTCCCATCGCCGCTCTGGTAGGCATCATGCTGAGTACCGCCCTGGGAATCAGTGTTGAGAGAATTGCCTATCGTCCTTTGCGAAATGCTCCCCGATTTGCTGTCATCATCAGTGTTTTGGGAATGTCCATCTTCTTACAGAACATGGCCAGAATAGTATGGGGAGCCGAATCTCAAATCTTCGATGTCGAATTCGGCTTATCTCCCATCCTGATCGGCAATGTCGTTATCCCTATTAAAAAAATCTTCATTTTCGCAACCTCATTAATTCTCATGGTCGCTTTGGGCCTCTATGTCAAAAAAACATACATTGGCAAAGCCATGCGCGCAACCGCTGCCGATTCTGAGGCCGCAGAAATGATGGGCATCAATATCAATGGCGTAGTTGTGACGACCTTTGCCATCGGTTCGGCCATGGGGGCAATCGCGGGCATTTTGTTTGCCATCAATTACAATAGCATCGATCCCTTCATGGGTTTTAATGCCGGACTAAAAGCGTTCACAGCCGCGGTTTTGGGCGGCATCGGCAATATCTACGGAGCCATGGTCGGAGGAATTCTGCTCGGCATTTTTGAAGGTATCGGGGCCGGATATGTTTCTTCCATGTACCGCGACGCCTTTGCCTTCGGCGTTCTGATTTTGGTTTTAATTTTCAGACCGCAAGGAATTTTAGGTGAAATTGGAAAATCAAAAAAGCGAGAAAAAACTCGATGACCTGGCCGGTGGTTCTCAGGCCGGAATACAGAAACAAAAGCAGATCCCTTTAGTTCGTTGGGTCGGATTTTTTGCCTTGTCCCGATGGTATATAAAATTTCTGATCGTTTTCGCCTGTTTGACGATTCCTCTGGTCGTTCCGAGCAACTACGCAATGCGGGTTATTATCTATATAGGTCTGTACATTGTTCTATCTCTGGGATTGAATGTGGTTATGGGTTTTACAGGCTTGCTAAATATCGGTCATGCCGCATTCTATGCGGTAGGAGCGTATGCAACGGCTATTTTAATGGTCAAATACGGAATGTCTTTCTGGTTGACCATCCCGGTGGGAATGTTTTTCGGAATCCTCCTGGGAATATTGCTCGGTGTTCCGACCCTGCGAGTGCGGGATGATTATTTAGCGATCGTCACCCTTGGTTTCGGCCAGATTGTCTATATTGTCGCCAATAACTGGATGGGTTTGACCCGAGGCCCCCGAGGAATACCGGGAATTCCGGCGCCCCGCATCGAGTTTTTCGATTGGCATTTTGTCATCGATAGTTATCCGGCCTATTATTATCTGATCCTGGTCTTCGTTTTTATCACGATATGCGCTTGTGTGAGAATTATCGATTCACGAGTCGGCCTGGCATGGATGGCGATTCGGGAAGACGAGGATGTCGCAGCAGTAATGGGCATCAACCTAGTTTATTACAAAACTTTGGCTTTCGGATTTTCCGCTGCCTTGGGAGCGCTGGCCGGCTGTTTTTTTGCGGTTTTCCAAAGCTTTGTGAGTCCCAACAGCTTTACGATCCTGGAATCGGTTATCATTATTACCATTCCGATTTTAGGCGGTCTTGGAAGCATTTCGGGCACAATAATCGGCGCGATTATCATGATCGGTGGGCCGGAGATTTTCAGAGCGGCCAGTGAATACCGTATGGTCGTCATGGGCGCCTTTATGGTGGTAATGATGATTGTCAGGCCGGAAGGACTGTTCGGCAAAAAACTGTATCAACAGACTTACAAGATGTAACCTATGAACTTATTATCCGTGCGTTCCCTTACCAAGCGCTTTGACGGACTCATTGCATTGAACAAATTCAGCCTGGATGTTGAAGAAGGTGAAATTGTCGGAATCATTGGTCCCAATGGTTCCGGCAAAACCACTTTTTTCAATGTCTTGTCGGGTATGCATCAAGCTGATGCCGGTGAAGTATACTTCGCTGATCACTCACAGAACCTACTGGAGCTAAAAACCCATCGCATCATCGGACTGGGAATCGCACGAACATTTCAAAATCAGCGCCCGTTCAATAACCTCACTGTCCTCGAAAATTTAATGGTTGGCGGACACTGTCAAACTCGGGCGGGTCTTTTTTCGGCATTATTGCGTTTGCCGAAGGCCCGTAAAGAACGCGAGCAACTGAAGGCACGCGCCCGTGAGGTTATGGCGCTCTTCGGCAGCCGGTTGCGCAGCGTGGAAATGAACCCGGCCTGGACGTTATCCTATGCGAATCGACGCCGACTGGAAATCGCCCGCGCGCTGTCATCTGACGGTAAATTGTTGTTGATCGACGAGCCCACAGCCGGCATGAATCCAGCCGAATCTCTCCAACTGGCTCAAACTATCCAGGCAATTAATGCAAAAGGCATCACGGTTCTCGTGATCGAGCATGATATGAATTTTATCAAAAACCTTTGTGCCCGGGTGGTTGCTTTGGACTATGGTCAAAAAATTGTCGAAGGTACCTTTGCCGAGGTCCGCAACCATCCGAGAGTTATCGAGGCCTATCTGGGTCGAGACTAAGGAATCCTCCAATGCTGAAAATCAAAGAAGTGACGACCCACTATGGTCCCATTCGGGCATTGGATGACATTTCAATTCAAATAGGCCCGGAAGAAATCGTATGCCTGTTGGGCGGAAACGCATCCGGGAAATCCACAACCATGAAAACCATCCTCGGAATCGTTAAACCGACTGCGGGGCAGGTGGAATTCAACGGTGAAAGAATTGACGGGCTGAGTCCGCACAAAGTCGTCCGCAAAGGCATTTCACCGGTTCCTGAAGCACGCAGAGTCTTTGCCCGGCTCACCGTAAAAGAAAACCTCGAAATGGGTGCCTTTATTCATCGGCGAAATCAAGACTACGATATCGAGACCGAGATGGAAAAAACGTTTCACCTGTTTCCCCGTTTGGGCGAGCGATTATACCAGGACGCCAGTACGCTGAGCGGCGGTGAACAGCAAATGTTAGCCATCGGCCGGGCCCTGATGGCCAAACCAAAGATGATCATCATGGATGAACCGTCTATGGGATTGTCGCCTAAACTGGTGGACGAGGTCTTTGACATTATCCAGCAGGTAAGCCGGATGGAAATCCCCATCTTTGTGGTGGAACAAAACTTGAAAAAAGCGCTTTCCATAGCCGACAGGGGATACATTTTAAATCGGGGACAAATCGTTCTGCAGGATTCGGCCAAAAACCTGTTGCAAAACGAAAATGTAATCAAAGCATATTTAGGCGAGGGTTAGGAGCATCAATCACTTTTAAACCCAAAAAAAGGAGGAATCATGAAGACAAAACTTTTCTTAGTTGTCGCGTTGGTTGTCGGTTTGTTTGGAGGAATCACAGTCTCAGCTAACGCCGTTGATACCCTTGGCGTGGGTCTATGCGCACCGATGTCCGGCGGGGCCGCATCCTGGGGTGAAAAGTCCGAGGTAGGGACCAAATTTGCCATTGAAAGGATCAATGCCCGTGGCGGAATCGTGCCAAAAGGCAAAAAAGAAGCAAGAATGTTGGAGCTGGTTGAGGTGGCCGATGATAAAAACGATCCTAGAGAGGGCGCCTCTATCGCTCAAAGGTTTATCGATAATGAAAAAATCTTAGTTATGATCGGGCCTCTCACCAGTACAGTAGCCCTGGCTCAGGCACCCATCGTGAACAAACACGGTTTAACTCAACTGGCCATCGGTGCAACGGCCCAGGCCTATACCAAAGCCGGTCCTTACTCATTTCGTCTGGTACCGACCGACGCATTTCAAGGCCGATACATTGCCAAATGGGCCAATGATCAGGGAAAGTGGAAAAACTATGCTGTAATCTACGTCAACGATGATTACGGCAGGGGTCTGGCAGAAGTCTTTCAAACCGGTTTAAAAGAAATCGGAGTAGATGAAAAAAATGTTGTGGCCGCGGAAGCGTATTTGCCAAATGATACCGATTTTTCGGTCCAGCTCGCAAAAATAAAGGGGTTGAACCCAGACGCGCTGTTCATCGCCGGCCACTACAAGGAGGGCGCTCTGATTGCACGCCAGGCCCGGGAACTGGCATTAAATGCCCAGATTCTTGGCACCGACGGTATTGGCCATCCGGAATATATCAAAGTTGCTGGCAAGGCTGCTGAAGGAACCATTTATTCCGGCTATTTTTCACTGGAAGATGAACGATCATACATTCAACAATGGGCCGATGAGTTCAAGGAAAAGCTCGGTTACGATCCGGGAC
Source organism: Desulfobacterales bacterium (assembly GCA_050114455.1). Taxonomy (GTDB): domain Bacteria; phylum Desulfobacterota; class Desulfobacteria; order Desulfobacterales; family JAFDCJ01; genus JAFDCJ01. The sequence continues at coordinate 5,433 of JASFSK010000048.1, forward strand.
TGGTTGAAGCAATTGCCAATGATTGTGTGGAAATTGCAGCTAAGGCAATCGAAGTGGGTGGAGACAGCCGCAAGGAAATCGCCATCGGCTTATCGACCATCGGCCCCTATTTTCCACCAATTATGGGTGCTTTGGGGGAAAATCAATTTGACGGGAATGGTGACATGGTGCGCGACATGCTCATGTATGTAGTTAAAGACGGTGTGGCAGTTTTCTACAAATAAGGCAAAGAAATTCATTTAAAATTTTCCACTATTTTAGTTTTCCAACACACCCGATGACGACTACTTGATTTCAAACTTCAGTAAGAATTATCTGCGAACATAATGCCGGTATTAAATCGGGCAAAGATGGAGAGAACCATGAAGAACATCGTTGAAAAATGGGATTTGGCTCCGGATCTGAGCATCTCGCGGGTCCTGATCGGCCTCTGGCAAATCGCCGATATGGAGCGTGATGGCCGTAAACTTGATCTGGCGGCAACCGCGAAAGCAATGGAACCATACGTTGAGACCGGCTTCACTACGTTTGACATGGCAGACCATTACGGATCGGCTGAGGAGATTGCCGGCATTTTCGCTGAGGAACACGGGCGAGAATCCACACAACTCTTTACCAAGTGGGTACCAACTCCAGGACCCTCTACACGAGATGAGGTGCGGACCGCGGTTCAGACGGCGCTTGACCGCCTGCGCAGCGATAGTCTCGATTTGCTGCAGTTCCACACCTGGAATTATGCCGACCCGAACTATCTGGATACCCTGGCCTATCTCCAGGAACTCAAGGATGAAGGTATCATACGGTACCTGGGGATGACCAACACCGACACCGCCCATTTGGGAATGATTCTTCACAGTGGTTTTGAGATTGTCACCAATCAGGTCTGCTTCTCACTGCTCGATCAACGTGCCCGGAATAATGGCATGCTGGAGCTATGTGTGCAACATGGCGTCACGGTGCTGGCTTTCGGCACCCTGGCAGGCGGATTTCTCACTGATCGCTGGTTCAACCAGCCCGAACCGGACTGGGATGCACTCAAGACCTGGTCTCAGATGAAGTATGGCCGCTTCATCCGGGAAACAGGCGGATGGGATGCATTGCAGAATGTATTGGAAGTCGTGAACCAGGTGGCCAAACGTCATAACGTTTCGATGGCCAACGTTTCCTGCCGCTACATCTTAGATCAGCCAGCCGTTGGCGGCATTATTGTCGGAGCGCGCCTCGGTCTAAGTGAGCACTGCGAAGATAATTTGAAATTGTTTCAGTTCTCGCTTGATAGCAAAGACCATAAAGAAATCGATGAGGCCGTGGCGCAATTACGTCCGATCCCGGGCGATTGCGGCGACGAGTACAGGCGACCGCCTTTTCTGACGGCGGCCGGAGATCTCAGCGATCATATCGATTCGTTGCCAGCGCCCTATGAGGTCAGCACCGGCGATGACGGCCGGACTCGCGCCATGAGTGGCACAATCTGGGAGGAAATGGCCAGTTACTGCCGTGCCGTGCGACGCGGAAACCGCGTTCTAGTATCAGGAACGACTGCTACTCATGGCGAACGTACCATCGGAGGCGACGATCCCGGTGCCCAGACGCATTTTGTCATCGACAAGATTGAAGGTGCCCTGCAAAGTCTCGGGGCGAGCCTCAAAGATGTGGTGCGAACTCGCATCTACCTCAAGAACAGGGATCATTTGAAACCGGTTGCCAACGCCCACGGTCTGCGTTTCCGAGGCATCATGCCGGCCAACACGCTGATCTATGCCGACCTGGTCGGTTCTGATTACCTGGTGGAGATAGAGGCTGAGGCAATTGTGGGATAGCGATGTCGGGTCGCCATGTGGTAATTACGCCATGAGATATGATGCCTCGTTCGGAATTTTGCCGGTTAGTCTTAACTTATTGTGGAGTTCAATCCGTAGTAAAGGCCTTCGCAAGGAAATGATAAACTGGAATAGATGAATCGGAAAGCCCATCGTTTTCGCCTCAAATATGGTGGCAAGAAATGAAAATTGACGTTTCGTCAAATTAGGGGGAGGATTTGGAGCATATCTTAAATTTTGCCGAGGTTTAGAGAATCTCAATTTATCATCAAGACCGAGAAAACCATTTTTATTTGACAGCGAGATCTAACATATTGTATAGAAAACCAGTGTTTTCAAATTGAACTTCAAATCACAATGGAAATCCTGCGCTTCGATAGCTTCCGATTGACCGGATAACAATTTCGCTTCGCCTCTTTTGCTTATTTTCAGGATCCTCACGCAGTGCTCACGCTCTATTAGGAAAGTAACACAGATCATCAAGTTCAGATTGATTTAAACTACGAGTAGAAAATATTCCCATTAGCTTCTCTTCGATAGGCAATACAAGCGTCATTAAACGATAGGACCAAGTCGATGAGAAATATGGTTCATCTGATGCTTCTGATGATTTTTGCTTGTATTGTGTCCAATTGTTCTCTTGCTCCCGTAACAGAGCAGATGAAAAATGAACCCAAAAAGTATGCCTTGCTAATTGGTGGAGGAGTCAGAGAATGTGATAATTTTGAATCATTTTACGCTAATATTGAATACGTTTACTACACCTTAAAAAAAATTGGGTTATTATGACGAAGACATTAGAATTTTATTCCATGGAGGAAAAACGCTATATCATCCCATTGTAGAAGGTTGTGCGACAAAAATGAACATAATAGCCGAATTAAGCCATCTTAGGAATATAAGTGTTTATTGCGGGTCTGCTATTTATCGAGAGTTTGACAATCCTAAAATTGATATGATTTCAAAAGCTTATCTTCATCTATTTCGACAATTGTCTAATTAAAACTACGGCAAGAAATCTATAAAGAGCGCAAATAAAATTTTATGCAATAAACACGGAGTTAAAATACATCGTTTTACTTTAGGATATATCGAGATATCTTAAATTTTGAAAAAATGGCGGGCCACAACATGTAGTGTCCGCTTTTTTTTACCAATTGGCTGTAAAGGTAAGATTTGAACTGCAGACCAATCATTTTTGGCATATGCGCAAAGTTTAGAAGCATAGCCGAATAATTATGAATCACGGAAGCAAAACTTCAAAAATCTAATCAATCCGCACCTGTTTCACCAAAATTTTGAAATTCTATATCTTTTATGATAGTTAAATCGAATAGATAAAATAGATGCGCATTATTCCAAATTAAAATGCTAATTATTGCTGAGGAGTCATTCTTGGCGCTTTACCAGTGGCATATAATAGTCCTCGTTTCTTTTTTCGCCATCGCAACCTTGCTCATCATCGGGTTGCTAATACACCGGTCGCGGCACGGCCGAGCGAAAGCGGCATTGCGAACCAGTGAAGAGCGATATTTTTTGGCCCTTGCAGGCTCGACTGACGGTCTCTGGGATTGGGATCTGCTGTCGGACACTGTATTCTACTCGGACCGTTTCAGAGAAATCCTTGGGTACTCGGCTCAGGAGTTTCCCGGTACGATAGATTCTTTCCGCAGCCGACTGCATCCTGAGGACGCCGAGGCCATCTGGATTGCAATCGAACGCCACCTTAAAGAGCATGTTCCATACAAGGTCGAATACCGCCTGCGAACAAAATCCGGCGATTACCTGTGGTTCCTCGCGCGTGGCCAAGCAATCTGGAACAGCGAGGGGGAAGCCATCCGGATGTCTGGCTCTATTCAGGATATTACCGATCGCAAACAAGGCGAGCTAAATCTACAGGCTGCACTATCTGAAATAAAGGAGTTAAAAGAAAAACTTGAGGTCGAGAGAGCATATCTGCAAGAAGAAATCAAATTGGAATACAACTATGAAAACATTATCGGTCAAAGTGACGGGCTCAATTATGTACTCTTTAAGGTTGAGCAAATTGCCCCCAGTGATACAACCGTTCTTGTTCTTGGTGAGACCGGAACCGGCAAAGAGTTGGTCGCCCGGGCCATTCATGGCTTAAGCCATCGAAAAGACCGGACATTAGTGAAAGTAAATTGTGCCACATTGCCGTCAAATCTGATTGAAAGTGAGCTGTTCGGCCACGAAAAAGGCGCCTTCACCGGTGCCCATGTCAGACAGTTGGGACGATTTGAAGTTGCCAATGGCGCTACCCTTTTTCTGGATGAGATCGGGGAACTGCCGCTGGAGTTGCAGCCCAAACTGCTCAGGGTCATCCAGGATGGTGAGTTTGAACGGTTGGGCAGTTCTGTTACGATCAAAGTCGATGCACGGGTGATTGCCGCCACCAATCGCAATCTGGAGGAAGAAGTCCGTAAGGGCAGGTTTCGGGAAGATCTTTGGTACCGGCTAAGCGTTTTTCCGATTACGGTGCCCCCGCTTAGAGATCGGATGGAAGATATTGCCCTGCTGGTGGAATTTTTCGTAGGTAAAATCGCCAAAAGACTGGGAAAGTCTATTGTGAGCATCCCGGCGAGCATCATGAAAACCTTACAAGATTATCCATGGCCCGGCAATGTCAGGGAGTTGGAAAACGTACTCGAACGGGCAGTGATCAACTCCTCGGGGCCCAAATTACGCCTGGTGGATGAGCTGACGAAACCGCACAAGGACTTAACGACAAAGCAAAAATCTCTGGCAGATGTTGAGCGCGACCATATTGTCCGGGTACTCGATCAGACAAATTGGAAAGTGAGTGGCAAAAACGGGGCTGCAGAGGTCCTTGGGCTTAACCGCAGCACACTGCGCGCCCGCATACGAAAATTGGGTATCCATAAGCCATAAGCATATGGGGTCAATTCTTTTTGTTACTAAATTCAAATTAATAAACGAAAATCAAGGCTTGTACCACGATCTTAAGTTATGAGCTTGAAAGACAATCATCCTGGAAATAATCTATTCTTTGCGGCTTTCCACCAACATTAGCCTGTGAATTTGGTTCCCATCACAGGCAGCTATCAACACCACTTCAAGCATACCAAACATGGTCATATATGACCACTGGTCATATATGACCAACGTGCTACACTAATTTATCCCTGCTATACAAGTCTCATTTCTATAATTTTTATACTAAATATCGATATGTTATATTGATATTAATTGGACTTGGACAGGCTGGCACGAAGTGTGAATATGTGAATAGACGATTGCAGTCAGTCTGAAAGTTCGTAACAGGGCTGAATGGAGAAATCTAATGATTATTGTCAGGATAACAATGAATGCACTTGCAGAGAAGCGGACAGAGGTTATGCAGACACTCCTATCAATGATTGAGCCAACAGAAAATGGGAAGGGTTGTCTGAGCTGTCACGTTTCCCGCGACATCGAAGGAAAGAATGTTTTTAGTTTGATACAGGAGTGGGAAACCCGCGAAGACCTGGAAGAACATATTAAGTCCGCCAGATTCAGCGTTTTGCTTGGGACAAAAAACCTATTGTGCGAACCGCCACAGATTCAAATCCACACGGTTTCTCATTCGGAAGGAATGGAAACCATCAATGCCACCAGAGGGAAAATAAGCTAACAAGGAATTTTACGATATGAACGTTCTTCTCATTTACCCAAAATTTCCCGACACGTTTTGGTCTTTCAAATACGCGTTAAAATTTATCCGAAAGAAATCTGCATTCCCACCGCTTGGCTTGCTTACCGTCTCAGCCATGCTACCGGACGAATATTCCAGGCGTCTTGTAGATGTTAACGTAGATGACCTCACAGATGACGATCTTTCATGGGCCGATTTAGCCTTCATCGGCGGAATGACAATTCAGCGGGATTCGGCCAAAAAAATAATTGCCCGTTGCAAGGCGACAAGTTTGAAAGTCATCGTTGGGGGACCGCTTTTCACTGCAGAACCCGATTCGTTTGAAGAGGTGGATCACCTTGTCCTCGACGAGGCCGAATTAACATTGCCACCTTTTCTTGAAGACTTGGAAAACGGTCACCCGAAAAAAATTTACAGGGCAACCGGGTTCTGCGATCTTCATCACACCCCTCCCCCCTCTTGGGATCTGATAAATATAAAAAAATATGCATCCATGAGCATTCAATTTTCAAGAGGGTGTCCATTCAACTGCGACTTTTGTAACGTGACAGCTCTCTTCGGCCACAAGCCCCGACTGAAGTCAGCACAGCAGGTGATTGCCGAACTAGATCGTATTTATGATGAGGGTTGGCGTAGTGATATTTTTTTCGTTGATGACAATTTTATCGGAAACAAGCGATACATAAAAACCGAACTGTTGCCGGCTCTTATCGAATGGCGCAAAGACAAGAAAGGATGTGTATTTTTCACTGAAGCTTCAATAAACCTGGCCGACGATGCGGAACTTATGGACCTGATGGTCAAAGCGGGTTTCGATTCGGTTTTCATCGGAATCGAATCGCCGAATGAAGACAGTCTCACGGAATGTCAAAAAGTTCAAAACAAGAACCGAGACCTCATGAATGATGTCAAGATTCTGCAGCGCGCCGGATTACAGGTTAATGGAGGTTTTATTGTCGGCTTTGACAGCGATACTCCGACAACTTTCAAGCAGCTTATCGATTTTATCCAAAAAAGCGGCATTGTGACCGCAATGGTAGGGCTACTCCAGGCGCCTCCGGGAACAAGGCTATATGACCGTCTGAAGAAGGATAATCGTTTGCTGGATATGAGGTTCTCAGGTGATAATGTGGACGGCACCACCAACATTAATCCCAAGATGGGGCTCGACCAACTAATGAACGGCTATCGGTCCATCATGGAGCATATCTATGCCCCCAAGCATTATTATCGGCGTGTAAAAGTGTTTCTCAAAGAATTTGGCAACTCTAGAGTCGATGCACAGATAGATATTCAACGATCTCTTGCATTATTCCGTTCCAGCTTTCGATTGGGAATTCTGGGCAGGGAACGTTTCCATTACTGGTATTTAGTGATCTGGACTTTGGTGCGTAAACCCAGGTTGCTTCCTCTGGCCATCACACTTGCAGTATACGGATATCACTTCCGGAGGATATGCGAAATACATATTTTTTGATCAGGGTATAATAGCCCTAGCTCAAACCGATCATAGCTATTGGTAACATTCCCATGATTGAAAATGAAGAGGCTGTACTGGACAGGGCCGATGACATCTTCCAATTCGCCGATCAAAAGGTCATCGCAGACAAAAACATCACAACATAATTCAGGGAGGAATCATCAATGAAACCAGAAACTACAGTGAAACTTAAGTATGGAGGTTGGGGTCTTGTTTGTGGGGCGGTTATCGCCATGATTATCGGTTTTGGCTGGGGAGGGTGGTCAACCGCCACGACTACACAAAAGATATCCGATAAGGCGGTTTTGGCAAGTCAGGCAGCGATCTGTGTTGCCCAATTTATGATTCAACCGAATCATGAAGAGAAACTTAAAGAATTTGGTGAAGTAAGTAGCTATCAGAAAGCTAATTTCATTGAAAAAGGGGGCTGGGATATAATGCCAGGGCAAGAAAAAGCCGACTATGGAGTGAGCCGTTCATGTGCCGATGGGATTGAACTTCTTATCAAAAAATGAATTTGCTGTTAAAGGTGATTCATATGTGGGCTACTTTTTTTAAATAAGACTACCAAAATGATCAAACATCAAAAGGAAGCTATTCTCATTTCGTTTTTGAATCAAAAAGAAAGATACAAAAAGCTGGCTGAACACATTGTTCATCTGATCGGAGACGACCCATCGTCCCCAAAGGAAAGTCTGCATACAATTATATATCGAATCAAAGGTGAACTAAGACTTATTGAAAAAATTGATGCACAGAATAAAGAGCTTGATACTGGAACATCGCCAATTACGGATAAAAATTATCAGACGAGAGTCGGTGATTTATTAGGTATTAGGATAATCTGTCTACGTCTTTCAGATATCGGAAAAGTTGAGGCATATCTTAGCCTTTTGTCTGATGAGAAAATCTTGCGTTTCGTAAAAGGACCAGATCAAAAAAGATCCTTCATCCTTCCAATGGATCCTGGCGAGTCGATATCAGATGGCTTAGATCTATCAAACAGCGGATACTCATCTACTCATTACCAGGTAAAGTTAGGCGAAAATTCAGATGTTCCTTCTGGATTGAAAGATCTTCAATTTGAGTTCCAATTGCGCACTATTCTTGAAGAGGCATGGGGAGAAATTGATCATAAATACAGGTATGTACGTAGTCGAAATGGTGCAGCACTCCCAGAGTACGTACACACAGGCTTTTATAACTTAAGCGCTTACCTTCAGGTCGCCGCTCTTCAGGCAGAGTATTTATGTCGCCTGGCCGAAGCTCATGGTCTAAAGAATTCCGGCCAAGCCAATGGAAGTTTTGTGACTCCGTTAGTCGATAAGCCCAACACAATTGATATTAACGTGGATTTGTTCTTGGATGCATTGGATTTTTCTCATTATTCCGATGAGGTTAACTCACCTTTACTCGGCTGATCTCAAGAAAAAAGGAGTTAGGATATGACAGGCCTTTTCGCTGCCAAAAATCCAAATTGCACCAAACCAGATTTGCAACAAGTCATAAGAAAATATGAACAGCCGAATCTACTAAAGGCCGTATGGCAGCTTGCAACCACTTTTATACCTTACCTACTTTTATGTATTCTAATGTATTTAAGTTACAAGGCAGGGTATTCATATTTGATAATTTTGGGACTTTCAGTGGTAGCCGGTGGTCTGTTAGTTCGAATCTTTATATTTTTCCATGATTGTGCCCACCAATCGTTTTTTGCTTCCCGAAAAGCAAATTCCATTTTAGGTTACCTATGCGGAATATTAACCTTCACACCCTTTGAAGAATGGCGAAAGTCCCATGGATGTCATCATAACACTTTCGGTGACCTCGATCGCAGAGGTAAAGGTGATGTTTGGACATTGACAGCAGAAGAATATCGTACAGCATCAAAACCAAAACGATTTTGGTATCGGTTTTTTAGAAATCCTTTTGTTCTTCTATGCTTAGGCCCCGCCTATTTATTTATGGTGTCCTATC
>JASFSK010000049.1:0-14080 GCA_050114455.1 Desulfobacterales bacterium
CAATTTGGTTGGCGTCTTTAAAAGAGGGGAGTCACCGTGGCAAATTCAGATCTATCGGGGTGCGGTCAGGCGGATAGAATATGTGCGAGTGATCGGAATCAATATTATCTGGCAAGTTAATTAAAAAAACGTTTAACCGTTTATGTGGGATACCATTAATTCAACGACTTCTGAAACGCTCAAATCGGTGGAATCCACCATGATGGCATCCGATGCCGGCTTTAGGGGTGCCAAATTCCGCGTGCTGTCGTCGTTGTCTCGCCGTCGAATGTCGAGGCTGACATCCTCCAGAGTTTGAGATGATTTTGATTTTATTTCATCATACCTTCTCAAGGCTCTTGTCTGTGCGTTTGCACTCAGAAAAAATTTCAGATCAGCCTGCGGAAACACAACGGTCCCCATATCCCTCCCTTCAAACACGACGGCTTTTTCTTTGCCTAAATTTCGTTGCATTTCAAGGAGGCATTCTCTCACAACTTGCCTGGCTGAGACGGCAGACGCCAGCATCGTGATTTCGGCGGTTCGAATGCGATCCGTGATATCCTCGCCGTTTAATAAAAGACGCAGACCCTCTTTTTGCAGGACAAATGCCAATTTAAGTCCGGTGCAAAGCTGTTTGAGGTCGTCATCATTTTCGGGATCAATCTCGCTGGTTTTGACCGCCAGAGCCACAGCCCGGTAAAGTGCGCCGGTATCAATATATCGATACCCCAAACGTTTTGCCAGCGAACGGCTGACTGTGGTTTTGCCGGCACCGGCGGGTCCGTCAATGGTGATTAGTAGTTTTTTCATAGCACGACTTGCAACGCTTCCAGCAACCGAACATTCTCGCGGTGGAGGCCGACATTTACCCGAATGCAATCCGGATATCCGTATGAGGTCATGGATCGCACGATGACTCCCTGCTTGAGCAGGTCTTCGAAAACTTCATCAGCGTTTTTAGCGACCCGAATAAGAAAAAAATTGGCCTGGGATTTCAGATGCTCGATGCCAAGATCATCCAATGAAGAAAACAAAAAATCCATTTCATTAGCGACCAGAGCAACCGTTTTAGCTAAGAACTCCTCGTCTTCAAGAGCTGCAATTGCCCCTGCCTGGGCAAGCAAATTGACATTGAAGGGCTGTCTGACTCGGTTAAGAAGCTCGGCCAAAAATGATGGCATCAGGCCGTATCCGATACGAAGGCCGGCTAATCCATAAGCTTTTGAAAATGTCCGCAGCCCAACAACAATTTTATCGGATTTCAGATAATCGATACTATCGGGGCATTTCGCCTCCCTGACAAATTCGAAATAGGCTTCATCGATGACCAGAACGATTTCGGGTGGCAACGCTGCGATAAAAGCGTCGAGTGAATCTTTTGAAATCAGCGATCCGGTGGGATTGTGGGGATTATTGATAAATACCAGACGAGTATTGGAATTGATGCTGGCCAGCATCCCATCCAGGTCGGTTGAATTTGATTTTAACGGCACGCCAACCGGTGTTGCACCCGAACTTCGGATCACGATGTCATAAAAAAGAAACGATGGTTGCGGCAACACTGCTTCATCACCGGGCCGCAGCAGAACCTGGCCGAGCATGGCGATAATATCGTCCGATCCATTGCCCAAAACGATGTTATCTCGATGCAAATTCAGCCGCTTTGAAAGGCGTTCGACCAGATCATAACTGCCGCCGTTGGGATACCGATGCATCTTGGCCAAAGCACCTTGAATAGCTTTCACCGCCTTTGGAGAGGGTCCCAATGGGTTTTCATTGGAAGCAAGTTTGACCGCATCGGTAATACCATATTCCCTCTCAAGCTCTTCAAGCGGTTTTCCCGCGACATAAGGTTTGAGCGATAAAATGTGGTCGGGTATGGAAAGCTTCATTGTGCGAGGGCCGCCTTTTGACCTGCCTCCAGCGCATTCATATTGAGGGGAATCAGCTTTTCTTTTTGAGCAAATTTATCTTTGACGGCATTTTTAAGCAACTCAAAATCAAGAACCTTGCTACGGGTAACAAATGCGGCTAGTGCAACGATGTTGGCGGCTTTGACATTTCCCAAGTCTTTGGCGATATCGATAATCGGCACCCTGACAACATCCACATCGTCGCGCCCGGCATCAATGGATATGATGGAGCTGTTGATGAATACAACGCCACCGGATTTTACCGTCGGTGCAAATTTTTCCAATGAAGGTCGATTCATTGCGACCAGGTGTTTGGGATTGCGAATGATAGGAGAACCAATCAGTCTATCGCTGATAACAACGGTGCAATAAGCGGTCCCACCCCGCATCTCAGGTCCGTAAGACGGAATCCACACGACTTCAAATCCGCCGTCCATGGCGGCTTGGGCCAAAATCTGCCCCATTACCATAATTCCCTGACCGCCGAAACCGGCGAATTGAATCTCACTCTGCATGACATCTCCTCAAAATAATAGCTGGGAGTTATTTGTTATTGTTTATTGGTCTAAAAGGAATTTTAAACTTTTTGCGTAATCGTCACAATTGAATTATACAATGAGGGGATCACCATGCTCTAATAGCGAATAACAAATAACCATTAAAATCCAATGGATATGCTTCCCCTTCCCGTCCCCATCTTCTCTTTACTTCATTCCGCATTCCCCATTCCCATTTCCGGATTCCCACTTCCGCCTTCCGCATTCCCCAATCCGACTTCAATCGTCCTCCGGTATTTTATAATCTCCCAATTCATAATATGGCAGCATTTTTTCCTCAGCCCACTTCAATGCATCCAGTGGTGTCATGCCCCAATTGGTGGGACAGGTACTGACAAGCTCGACCAGGCTGAAACATTTATTTTCCATTTGGTAGGTAAACGCACGTTTAATCGCTTTTTTTGCCCGGTTGATATATTTGGGCTGGGTCAAAGCCTGGCGGGTGATATATGCAGGTGTTTGCAGTGAGGCCAGCAACTCGGCCACTTTGAAGGGCATGCCTTCACTGATCGTTTTGCGGCCGAAGGGGGATGTCGTCGTCCGTTGATCGGGCATGGTGGTGGGAGCCATTTGGCCGCCGGTCATCCCGTAAACGGCATTATTGATAAAAATGGTCGTGAATTTTTCACCCCGATTTGCGGAATGCACAATTTCACCCAATCCAATGCTTGCCAGGTCGCCATCACCCTGGTAGGTGAACACCATCAAATCCGGTCGCACCCGCTTCACCCCGGTAGCCATGGCGGGGGCACGCCCATGAGCGGCCTCTTGAAAGTCAAATGTAAAATAATTGTACATTAAAACAGCGCATCCTACCGGAGCAATTCCCACGGTTCGATCTCGGATCCCGAGTTCATCGATGACCTCGGCAACCAGTCGATGGGCCACTCCATGGGTACAGCCCGGGCAGTAATGGGTGATCGTATCCGCCAGGGCTTCCGGTTTATGAAATGTCTTTCCCATTCGTGACTCCTCGTTTGTTTTTATATTTTAGCAATTCAGCAAACCCTTAACAGTCTCTATGACCTCTTCGGGAGTTGGGACCTCACCGCCACATTTGCCATACCAATGAACAGGACACTGACCGGCCGCACAGCGCTCCACGTCTTCAACCATTTGACCCATGCACATCTCGACACTCAGTACTGCCCGGCAGTGGTCTTTCGCGGCGGCATCGCGAATGGCATCGGATGGAAAAGGGAATAGATATTTTGGCCGCAGCATCGCAATTTCCAGGCCTTCATCTTTGAGCATATCAATTGCCGTGCGGCAAACCCGGCTCATGGTACCGTAAGAAACTATAAGTAGCTGGTATTCACCACTGGCGTTATAGACCTCAAAATTCACCTCTTCACGCGCCATCTGGTCATACTTGGCTTTCAGTTTCAAATTATGCGCGTTGAGCTCCTCCGGATTCAGATATAGGGTTTTGACCAGGTTGCGTGTATTACTATTGCGGGTACCCATACCGTTGGTGGCCCAATCGTCTTTGTTGGTGGGCTCGATTTTGAGGCGATCAGGAAATTCAACCGGTTCCATCATCTGGCCGATCAGGCCGTCACCGAGAATCATCACCGGATTGCGGTATTTATCGGCCATGGCAAAAGCCTGCATGACCATTTCAACAGCTTCCTGAACGCTGGCCGGCGCCATAACCATCAGCCTGTAATCGCCATGCCCGCCGCCTTTGGTGGCCTGAAAGTAATCAGCTTGGGATGGGAGGATTCCGCCCAAACCCGGCCCTCCCCGCATAATATTCACGAACACTGCCGGACATTCGGCGGCGGTAATATAGCTGATGCCTTCACTCATCAGGCTGACACCGGGGCTCGATGAAGTTGTGAAAACTCGTTCACCACATGCCGATGCACCAAAAATCATATAAGATACCGCCACTTCACTTTCGCCCTGCAGAAACACACCGTCAACCTCCGGCATACGTTTGGAGAGATATTCAGCCACCTCCGTTTGCGGGGTAATGGGATAGGCAAAGTAATTGAGGCACCCGGCCCGGATGGCAGCCTCTCCAATCGCTTCATTGCCTTTCATCAATACCTTACTCATAGTTTACCTCCGATTATTTTTGTGCCGCTGTCTTGTCTTCTAGTTCACTGATTGAGATGGCAACATCCGGACACATGGTGCAGCAGATAGCGCAAAAAATACAATCTTCAGGCCGTGCCTGGTAAGCCGGAAAATAGCCTTTTGTGTTAATTTTATCTGATATTTCTAGAACATTTTTGGGGCACACCGTAACGCATAACCCGCACCCCTTGCAGCGGTCTTTGTCGATTACATGCTTGTACGCCATACGAAAACAACTCCTCTCGATTTAGATACAAAATTCACCAAAAAATTTATTCTGTTTCAAGCTCAATTCTTGAACTCACCGGCCTGCAGCCAGGGTGGAACCAACTGCCGCACTATTGGTAGCAACGGACACGAAAATCGTCTCTGATCGATTTCTGGCAACAATTTTTGGGCCACTGTGATAAACTCCAATGGCAGGCCGCTTTCCTGCGCCACGGTTTGAACAAATTCATAACCGCTGTAGATGTCATCGGCGCTGGTTTCATCTATTAGATTGGCGTTGCCGATGAATCCTGAAATCGTCAATTGAGCGGCTTGTTCAATTTCGTTTCGCATGGTCATACAGCCCGACACGGTGCTTGTCCGAGGACGCAGTGGATTTATTACCTGCAGCATATGCACACGTTTACCTCTGAAGGCATCTGCCAGGCTGGATAAGACCGTGGCGCCGGCATCGTCTCCTCCGACATCCAGGATCATCAGACCACCAGAATCTCGAATCATACCGGCGATGGTAGGACTGAGAACGGGAAGATCGGCTTGCAGATATTGCTCCGGTGGTAAAATCACCTTTATTCCAAGAGCGGAAAGTGTGCTTTCGGCTTCACGGGTTCTAAAGTAAGGGTTTACCAGATCAAGATCGGCAAGGGCGACATTCAATCCAGCCTGCTTACGATGGACCGCCAGATTGATCGCAATCTCCGTCTTGCCACTGCCGTAGCTACCAACAATGACGACCAACCCATTTAAACGAATCTCCAAATTACGACCTTTTATCCGAATGGAGTCATTGAATCCTGAAAAGAGCGTCTCGATCGTACTTTAGCAGCTGATCAAGACGAATCTGTCAATTTATTGGGTATTTTATTTCATGTCAAGAGTTTTCGGAATCCCTTATGAAGCTTCGGCATTTCAAAGTTGGTAAATTTTATAGTTTCCTCTTTTGATCTGAAAGCCGGTATGATAGAAAGAAATATGGATGTGTTAGAGCGTTTGTCGGAATAACGTTTCGCTATGGGCAGTTTTGCACTGCTACTTTAAATCGTCATAACACCCCGGCTGGTTTGTTCCAAACGCTCTCATAGGCAGTTCAATAAATCTATCATTGGAACCTTGGCTCGTATTGGAATCGAAATATGACAACGGTGCAAACCGGTCTTGAACGACTGATTGCTGATCCTCAGAAATGGGTCCGGGATGAACGCATCGGCCTGTTATGCAATCCGGCTTCGGTGGATCGACAAATTCGTCACGCGCGGTCACTGATTGATCAGGCGTTGCCTGGAAAACTTAAAGCCTTATATTCTCCCCAGCATGGATTTTTTGCTGAAAAGCAAGATAACATGATCGAATCGGATGACATGCTGGATCCAGTTTTACGAATACCTGTTTTCAGTCTTTACGGTAAATACCGGATCCCGAGTGCCGGCATGTTCGAGCCCATCGACGTCTTGATCGTGGACTTGCAGGATGTCGGGACCCGGGTTTACACCTTTGTTTATACACTGTCATATTGTTTAGAGGCTGCCGCTAAATACAGTGTCAGAGTTCTGGTACTGGATCGTCCCAACCCCATAAACGGGATCGACATTGAGGGAAATCTGTTGGCCCCTGAATGCAAATCCTTTGTGGGTAGGTATCCCATTCCCATGCGGCACGGGCTAACCGTTGGCGAACTTGCAGTCTTTTTCAATGACCACTTTGGCATTGGATGCGATCTTGACATCGTCCCGATGCACGGTTGGAAGCGACTTATGTGGTTCGCCGATACAGGTCTTCCCTGGATCGCTCCCTCACCCAATTTACCATCGCCGATGTCGGCCATGGTATACCCCGGCCAGGTTATTTGGGAAGGCACCAATATATCGGAAGGCCGTGGCACGACCCAGCCATTTGAGCTTTTTGGCGCACCCTACATCGATGTGGAAAAAATCACGGCTGCTCTTGGAACCGCGGAATTGCCCGGCGTCTGTCTCAGACCGGTTGCTTTTGAACCCACTTCAAACAAGTGGTGTCAGACCCGATGCAACGGTTTTCAGCTCCACATCATGGACCCGTCGCGCTATCAACCGTATAAAACAACCCTGCATTTGCTCAGGGCCATAATGGCAGAGCACCCTGATCAGTTTGAATGGAAGCTTCCGCCCTATGAGTACGAATATGAGCGGTTGCCCATTGACCTGATCATTGGGGATCGTCACATCCGCAAACAGCTTGAAAAATTAGAGCCGATCGACGTTATTGAGTACAGTTGGCGGGACGGGCTTGGCCAATTTAAAAGCATTAGCCGAGAGTTTCAGCTGTACGATTGAGCAGAGCGCATGGAGCAAAGAGCAGAAAAATTTGAAGGCGGAAGTCGGAGTGGGGAAGGTCGAAAGAATGAAAAGCTCAACTTGGCGTTGCTGGTTATTTGTTATTCGTTATTAGACGATGATAGCCCTTAAATTCTGTAAAAGATGAGATATAAGAATGGACTTTATTTCTCTGAAATTATTAACCAATAACTAATAACCAATTATCAATAACCAAAGTCGGGCACCCGGTGACTGAAAATCTGCGGTCAAGAATCAAAGACTGGAAACGGATGTGGTTCAAAGAAAACAAAGTTTGGATGGGTACAGATTCCCAAGGCCTACCTGTTTCCAAAGACGGCAAGGTTTTAATCAAGTATCAGATTAAACAGGATTATGAATACTGGGTGAATAAAAACAACGTTCGCCCTTTAGACTCTCCCCCGACAAAATCTTTGCAACGATCTAAAGGCAGATCCCACCACCAAAAATCCGGCCAAGGTAAATATGCAGCTGACAAGATATCCTGGGATGAAGCCGAGTGTAAAGAAAAAATCTGTTTATTTACCGATGGCGCATCTTCCGGGAATCCGGGTCCATCCGGAATCGGTGTCCTGATGCGTTATGGGGAACACACAAAGGAAATTTCAACTTACATTGGCAAAACGACCAACAATATTGCAGAGCTCAAGGCCATCGAAGCAGCCTTGTCAGCCTTGAAAAATACCGATATCCCCGTCAGACTGTTCACCGACAGCAAATATGCCTACGGACTGCTCGTGCTGAACTGGAAGGCACGCAAGAACCAGAAACTGGTGGAATCCATCAAAAGAATCATGGAAAAATTCCAGGATCTGGAAATCATCAAGGTCCGAGGGCATTCCGGCCATCCGGGAAATGAAAGAGCGGACTATCTAGCAACCTCAGCCATCAAACAAGCCTAAAAAAGCCCGGCGATTTTGACAACCGGGCTTCAGCCAGTTTAGCAATCTGAAATAATTATTCTTTTTTCAAAGTCTCAATCTCTTCTTTGAGCTCGTCAATCTCTTTTTTATATTTTTCAACATCCTCGCTGGGTCCGGAATCGGGTACCGGGGTTTCGGCTTCCCGCCAGGTATCCTTTAGTTCATCAACGCCCAGGTAAATGGCCAGAGCACCACCGAGTAAAAGCATCACGGGAATCGTACCAGCTAACACAGTCAGGAATTGAGGAAACCAGGCCACAATCCCAATCACTCCCAGAATCACTGCAATAACGCCGCCAACTAATGTTTTCATATAACCATGACCTCCTTTCATTTTAGGTAATTTTATATTGGATGCGAAAAGCCACTTTAATTTGTATTGTGCGCAAATACCATAATATCGTGTCTAACGCAAGCCAATAAAATATTGCAAACCAAAGGCTATTTTGTTAATTTGAGTAGGAAAAACATTCCCCACGGATGACAATCATGCCAAAAAAGGAAAAGCCCGCGCTATCCGGTGCCGTTTATCCCCGCTGGATCGGCAAACTCTTAAAGGGCTCCTATGATCATTACACCTGCTTTCTTCCCCGAGACATTGGCCGTTTCCCCAATCTGATATTAAAGCTTTTCTACTCGGGTATCCGGTTCGATAAGGAGCAGATGGAAATGGTTCAACGACTGGATCAAAAAGCGGTTGTGGTCTACGTCACCAAATTTCAAAGCAATTTCGAATATCTTTTTTATTATAATCGACAACGTGAAAACAATCAGCCCTATCCTCAAATAGGTTTTGACTACAGGGTGTATCTCTGGCAGCCGGTATCACGCATTTTCAGAATCTTGCTGGCCAAACTGGCTTTTTTCCTTCGATATCGGTCGCTCCCCAACCCATATGACCGCGGCTACCACAAACAGGCATTGCTCAACGGAAAATGTGGTTTTTTATCCCTGGTCGGCAAAAAGAATTTCTATCGCCGATTTGTCAAAGCCGAGACCGATCCGATTCACTACCTCATCGATATGCAGGCATCCCTTGACCGACCCGTTTACCTGATACCGCAGCTGATTTTTTTTAGTAAAACAGCACGGCGCGAAAATCCGAGGTTGATTGATATCCTGTTTGGACCTGAAGATAAACCCGGCAAACTGAGGCGACTGTATACGTTAAGCAAAACCCCCGGTAGAGTTTTTGTGGAAGTATCTGAACCGTTAAATTTGAGAGATTACCTGAAGTCTCCTCAAATCCGGCATCAATCCACCGAGTATCAATCTCTGGTCCTGCGTCGCGATCTGGTGGTCCGGTTAAATCGTCACCGTCAAAGCATTACCGGTCCAGTCAGAAAATCAAGAGAAGAGTTAAAGGAAAGCATATTAACCTCTGAACGTTTTCAGCGGTATATGAAAACCTATGCGCAGAACCGTAAAATCTCGATCCAGGAGGTACACCGTAAGGCCGATGTGCTCATAAAAGAGATCGCAGCCAATTATAAGCCTGCTTTTATTAAGATTGCCGCGGTTGTTGTGGACTGGATTACGCGCACTATGTTCGACGGAGTGTCGACGAATCATGACGTTCTCAACAAGGTAAAAAATATGTCCTTAAAGGGACCGCTTGTCTTAATTCCCTGTCACAAAAGCCATATAGACTACCTGATATTGGACTATGTACTGTATCGCAACAACCTGCAGGTCCCCCATATCGCAGCGGGAAAAAATCTTTCCTTCTGGCCGATGGGGCCATTATTTCGCAGCGGTGGTGCCTTTTTCCTGCGTCGATCGTTTGGAGGCGCGGTGCTCTATTCAAGGGTTTTTGCTGAATATATCCATAAGCTGCTGGAGGAGGGCTACAATATCGAGCAATTTATCGAAGGCGGCCGTAGTCGAACGGGAAAATTGCTCATGCCGAAACTGGGTTTGCTGTCAATCCTTATTGGCGCCTTTAAAAACGGTGCATGTGAGGACATGATCATTGTACCGGTCTATATCGGCTATGATAGGATTATCGAAGAAAGATCCTACCTGCACGAACTCGGCGGCGGGCAAAAAGAACCGGAAAACTTTATCCAGGTCATTCGGGCCCGAAAATTCCTGAAAAAACGTTACGGGAAGATTTATATCCAGTTCCATGACCCTATTTCCTTAAATCAGCTGTTACGCAAATACAACCAGCCGCTGGGGCAGATGACGTCCAAAGAAAAAAATACCCTTATCCGAAACCTGGGCTACCGGGTGTTAAACGCCATCAACCGGGTATCGGTGGTCACGCCCCACGCGGTGGTTGCCAGCGCCATCCTAAACTTTCTCAAGGATACATTTTCTTCAAGCGAGTTACTCGATATCACTAAAATCTACTTAAAATTTCTGACCGTCCAAAACGCCAAGCTGGCCGACACGCTGGTTTTTGATCGACAGCGGGCGATAGAACAGGTAATAGATTCATATTGCCAGAGAAAATTCATCGAAAGGATCGAACCAGAAAAAAAGGAAACAGACGCCGAAGCACATTTTTCAATCAACGAGGACAGGCGACTTCACCTGGAGTACTACAAAAACAATTGTATTGCGTTTTTCATTCCGGCGGCATATACGGCAATGGCGATCCTTCAGAAAGCTTCTTTCCGCTTTTCCGCCCCCCAGTTGCATGCTGGATATTCGTTTTGGCAGAGTTTTTTTAAGTATGAGTTTGCCTATGATATCGACACTAGACCCGGGTTTAACGTCAGAAAAACCATCAAGACATTTATTGATGAGGGCATTGTAATTCCTCACCAAACACTTCCCGACACCTACGATATCACCCCGGCAGGCTTTCGCAAACTAAAGCTATTTGCCCTTTTTCTTAAAACTTTTTTAGAGTCATACTGGATTGTGCTCAATTATTTCATGCGTAATCCGAAAAATACCTCGAAAGCAAAAGATCATCTGAAAAAAATAACCAACCGGGGTAATCGCATGTTTAAACGAAAAGAGGTCGAACGCAAAGAAGCCTTATCCAAAGTCAGCTACCAGAATGCCGTTGATCTGTTTACCGGCAAAGGGATAAAAGGGACCGAGGACACCGAAAAAATTAAAATTTATGCCGGTGCCATTCAAGACGCCCTGAAGCATTTGCAGCCATGAAAGCGATGATTCTGGCCGCTGGTTATGGAACCCGTTTGCGGCCCTACACCGACCACACACCCAAACCCTTGTTTTCCATCGCAGGTCGTCCGCTGCTGGATGTGATCATCAACCAGCTTCAAAAAGCGGGCTGTAAGGCAGTTATCATTAACACCCATCATTTGCACCACAGAATCGAAAAATTTTTAGCGGCCCAAAATTACGGACTTGAGGTATCTACACGATTTGAACCACAAATACTCGGCACGGGAGGTGCCATCAAAAATGTCGCTGATTTCTGGGATGATCGACCATTTATGGTGATCAATGCCGACATTGTGGCCGATATTGATTTAGAGGATGTCTATGAAGTCCACTGCCGCCATCGACCGCCGGCAACTCTGGTGCTCTGTGATGATCCCGCGTTCAATAGTGTCTCTGTCACAGACAATAAATGGATTACAGAATTTACCAACCATGCTGGGGATTCTCCATCAACAGGGGACCTGCTGACATTTACCGGTATTCAGGTATTGGATCCTCAGGTGCTGAATCACATTCCGGAAAATAGGTTTTCCAGCAGTATTGATGCATATAAAAAAGTCCTGGCTGAGGGCGGTCAAATCAGAGCGTTTATCGCACCCAAAAAGCAGTGGCAAGATATTGGAACTCCCCAAAATTATCGTCAAGCCGCAATCAAAAAAGCCTGGCCAGAAGCTTATCACCGGGCTTTCAATGCGTCTTACGGCGACCGGATTCATTGGGAAAAGCTAAAAGGGGATGGTTCTGAAAGGCAGTGGTATCGGTTGACGGCGCCAGAACGATCCCTTATCATGGTCGATCATGGTATTCGGCAAACCGAGGATATATCCGAGGTTGATTCTTTTGTTCATCTGGGCCGCCACCTTTTTCGCCAGGGTGCCTGCGTACCCGAAATTTATTTCTACGATACTTTCAGCGGTCTGGTCTTCTTGCAGGACCTGGGCGATGTCAATTTGCAGCAATCCGTGCGGTCAAAGGATGAACCGACGGCTATCAGCTTGTACAAAACGGTGGTCGATCAGATCGTCAAATTATCCTCTAAGGGTGCTGATAAATTTGATCGAAATTGGGCCTATCAGACCCCAGAGTACAATCAGGATTTAATCATCGAAAAGGAATGCCGCTATTTTCTGGAGGCGTTTCTTAACGGATATCTCGACTTCAAAGTGCGTTTTGAAGATCTTGAGGCAGATTTCGTTGCGCTGGCAGACAAGGCTCTTGAGTACCCGGTTTTGGGATTCATGCACCGGGACATGCAGTCTCGAAATATTATGGTCAAAGACGGCAAGATTTATTTTATTGATTTCCAAGGTGGGCGAATCGGTCCGATTCAGTATGACCTGGCATCTCTGCTGATCGACCCCTATGTTGAATTACCGGATGCCATTCAGTCCGAATTGATAGACTACAGCTATCAACTATTGTCGAATGCAACCGATTTGAAACGGGAGCAATTTCTTGCCTGCTATCACTATTGCAGGTTAACTCGCAATTTGCAGATTCTCGGGGCCTTCGCCTTTTTGAGCAAAGTCAAAGGCAAAACATATTTTGAAAAATACCTACCCGCGGCGGTCAAATCTTTGAGATCGAATTTAGCCGCTGTCGGCCGAACTGAATTTCCCGCTTTAACCGCGATAGCAAAAAGGATATCCAACCGCATGATGATCAAATAGTTGTAGACTTAATTTTAGTTCTGGTGGCGCAATTTCTGATATTTCTGTTGCATCAGGTTTTACGACACATCAATAGTTCTTAATTTTGGAGATAATAAAATGAATCCAATCAAAGTGATGGTCAATGGATTGCCGGGCAGTGTATCTCAAATTGTGGCTGTCCAGATTCTAAAAGATGAAAGATTTGAGTTGGTACCCTACTCGTTGACTGGCCCGGAAATTCAGCAATCCGAATTCCCGCTTGAATCTGTCCCCATAACACTTGTTCAGCCAGAAAGAAGAGAGTCTGAAATCGAGAGAATTCTCCAATCCCACACCGGGTTTTTAAGTGTCGATTACACCCACCCGACAGCGGTCAACGCCAACGCTGAATTTTATTGCAGCTACGGGCTACCGTTCGTGATGGGCACCACCGGCGGCGATCGGATAAAACTCGAGCAAACCGTGACAACCTCGTCGGCCACGGCAGTCATCGCCCCCAACATGGCCAAGCAAATTGTTGGATTTCAGGCCATGATGGCATACGCAGCCGACACCTTCCCGGGGCTGTTCAAGGGGTATTCACTCGAGATCCGGGAAAGTCACCAGATGGGAAAGGCCGATACCAGCGGTACGGCCAAGGCCATGGTGGGTTATTTTAATCAACTGGGCGTATCTTTTACCGAAGATAAAATCCTGCAGGTTCGCGATCCTGAGGTTCAAACCGCCCGATGGGGAATCCCCTCGGAATACCTGACCGGCCACGGCTGGCACACCTACAGCCTGGTTTCTCAGGATCGCACGGTCCGGTTTGAATTCACCCATAACGTCAACGGCCGCTTGGTGTATGCCCACGGCACTCTGGATGCGCTCTTATTTCTGTCTGCCAAATTGAAATCTGGCGTCAAAGGCCGGGTGTACACGATGATCGATGTCTTGAAAGGCCAGTAGAATGACGAATGTCGATCGACGATTGACGAAGGATGGAATCGCTTTACTCTGTCTTGTTATATGAATAATAGTGGTCAGTTGGAGGTGGACTTCGATATATTTTTAATCAATTAGATCCAAACTGTCAAATTTCGGTGATCAGGAAGACGATTCGCTAAATCCGGTAACTGAACACTGGCACCTAAAACCTTCAACTTCTGAAAACATGTTGTAAGGTTAAACTCGACAAGGGCCTAAACGGAAGAACTAAAAAACGACATAATCCCAAAATTCGTCCTTCCAAATGTTCGTCCTTCGTCATTCGTCCTTCCTATT
>JASFSK010000050.1:0-13878 GCA_050114455.1 Desulfobacterales bacterium
TTCTCCTTGTATTTTCAATTAGTATCGTTCTATTCTTATACTTTTGACCTTAACAGCAGTCATGAATCAATTGTTCAAATTAGACGTGAACTTTGAACTCTGAACCTTTGAACCTCTGAAACTTAAGCCGCAGGCTGCTCCGCTGCAACATTTTCTTTATCAAATCCGGGCATCGACATCAGAACGTCCAGCGCCTCAAGAACATGTTCTTTCATGAGACGGCAGGCCAGGGGTTTATTCTTTGCTTTCATTGCATTGATGATTTTGCGATGATACCGAACCGACGACTTTAGATGGGATTTGTCTTGCAATGATCTGTAACTGAACCGGCCGACCTGATTGTGGATACTGACCGAGATTTTTTTCAAACGGTCGTGGCCGGAAATAATCATAATTTGATGATGAAAACTCTGATGATAATCCTGATACTGCAAGAGATCGACAGGTTCTTCGGTAATACAGTCTTCCATCCGACGCACAATTGCATCCAACTCATCGTTCTGTTCCGAAGAGATCTTAACCATGGCAAGCTCAGTTGCCATCTCATAAAGTGCGGCTTTCAGCGTATATGCTTCCCAGACATCTTTTGCCGTCATCTCGGTGACAAAAACACCCCGCCGGGGCTTCCGCACGACAAGGCCTTCTGTCTCCAGGGCTTTAAATGCCTCTCGAATCGGTGGTCGGCTGATGCCCAACCGCATGGCAATTTCTTCTTCCTTGAGTTTTTGACCGGGCTCGTATTCACCTTTGATAATCCATAACTCCATGTGACGCTTGGCCAGATCAACGATAGATTCGATTTCCATAGCTCTCCGGTTTGGATAAAATGACTCGGTTGGGCCGGGAAAATTGGAAAAATTACGATTACCCCTATCTTTATACTGTTAGAATTCGTTAAAGGGGGTATCCACTCCGTGGTCCAAACAACTAATTGTAGGTTGGGTTAAGCCGAACAGTCTGCAGCCAATCTTGTTGGGTTCGCTAAATTTTTTACGACTTCTAGCCGTTGCGGCACATTAAGATTGGTGAACCCAACATAAATCGTGCCTGCAACCTGTTTAACCCAACCTACGGTGTGCGCAGGCTTCGATGTAGTTAACCCGCTTCCTTAAATATTCAATCTTCAATCGAAAATATTCATTTTTATTACCCCAATTCCCGGTCCGCCCGCTCGACGATGGAATTCATCTCATGGATCACGTGCTCAGGCAAACCGCTGGGCTCCGCAGTTTCCAGAATACTTCTGCAATATTGGCCCGCACGGGCGACCAGATCATCTTGATTATCATTCTTCCAGTCCTCTCTGCTCATGCGGGTAAAGTTTATCGGCATCAGACCATCGCGGCAGTGACGAAGGGTATGGTCACCGGTCAGAAAATTGCCCCCCGGTTCGACTGCCAGCAGATCGGCCCAGGCCAGACTGTCATCGTCGAAACTGATATCTGCAATCATGCGTCTGACAGCACCAAATACTTCATTGTCAATGGCCAATTGAACCGGACTTATGGTTGTCGCCACTTCCAACTGCCCGGCCCCCCCAAGTATATCGGCCCCCGAAAGACCGATCAGCATGCTGCGCAAAGCACCCTCGCTCATGCACTGACCATCCAGCGTCGGTGAATCAGATCCGGCCCCGTAGGTATGGGTCGGTAACCCATAGGCAGCTTTGATGAACTGGACTGCCAGGGCGGCGCCTTGCATTGATTCCGCACTGGATTGCAGACTTCTTCCGGTCATCATATCGGTCGAAAAGATCAGAGGTGTTGCAATGATCGGAATCCCCGGCCGAATGACCTGGGCCGCAGCCAGCATGGCCAAAATCTCCGCTGCCGCTACAATAACCACACCGGGCATGGTAATCGGTGCCGTGGCGCCGGCTCCCGGCAGGCTGCATGCATGCAGCGGTATGCCGCTGCGGGCACACTTTAAGATAATGTCCAGATCCATATGCTTGAATTCCAGGGGGGTCAGTGAACAGGTGATGAAGCTCACCGGCGATTCGGTCCGCAAAGTCTGGTCTCCGCCGGACGCAGTAATGGCCAGGTCGATTAAGTAGTCGACGCTTTCGGTGGTATAGGGTTGAATCCAGACATGTTTCTCTACGTTTTGCAGCATCAGATTTAAGGCGTGGACATCCGGCGTGGCGGTGGGAACGTCACTGGGGACGGGAAAGGCGCAAAGGCTGATTTGATCGAGCCTGTCAGTGAGTCTGGCCCAATCGACAACATCCGAAGCGGTGATTCGCCGATACTCCCCGGATTCAAGATCAATCCAGGACTGGGCGCCGGTATTGGTACGGGTGTGAAAGGTGCCATCTTCACGCGGCAATTCAATGCGGCTTTTGCCACTCCTCCCCGCCAGAGCTATTTTAGTCGGTGCCTGCCGGATCTGTTCTTCTAAAAACGCTTTCGAAAGGCGTACGATTTTGCTGTCGAAATCTACCATGGCACCAGCCTTGGCCAAGATTTTAAGGATTTCCGAATGATCCATTTTAACGCCGCGATGTTCCAGCAGTTCAAACACCCTGGCTTTCATCAACTCCAATTGATCATGATTGAAAAATGCGACCCTTGAACTCAGCAGCATTGTTCTTGCCTCCGTTTAGCTAATACTTCCCTTGGATGATCAAAAAATACTAAATCCTCTTTTTATGGATAGAGTCATTAGTCATAATTTTGGATTTTAGATTGCGGATTTTGGATTTATGGTATCGCTTCGCTCTATCAATTTATAATGGACAAAATTCGTTAAATCTAAAATCCGAAATCCAAAATCTAAGATTGCACCCAAGCTGCAGCACAGCACTGATGGGCTTAAAAATTTAATCAG
Source organism: Desulfobacterales bacterium (assembly GCA_050114455.1). Lineage (GTDB taxonomy): Bacteria > Desulfobacterota > Desulfobacteria > Desulfobacterales > JAFDCJ01 > JAFDCJ01. The sequence goes on from JASFSK010000050.1 coordinate 2,830, forward strand.
ATGCATCAATTTTCACCGCCTTAATATCCCCCAAGCAGGCCCGGCAGCCATAAAGCAAGTTGGGGAAACAATATCAACAATAAGATATTGAGATAAATTGGAATCAGAAATGGAAAGGCCCCTTTGGCAATGGTTTCCATCGGGTGCCATGGAACAACCCCATGCAGCACCGCCAGACTCAGACCGAACGGGGGTGTCATAGAGGCCTGTCCGCCGGCCATCACATAGACGACGCCCCACCAAATCAAGTTGATGTCGAGGCTGTGAATAATCGGCATTACAAAAGGAAAAGTTAAAAACAGCATGGACCAGGAGTCAAAAAACATCCCCATAAAAAAGTACATGATAAAAAACAGCACCAAAATGCCGTATTTGCCGATCGGAAGACTGATGACATAGTCTTTGATCATCGGGATAATTCCCGCTGAATTAAAGACATGTGAAATTAAGGTGGCCATCGCCATAATAAACAAGGAAAAAGAGGTCACCTTTACTGTCTCCAGCAGACTTTTTTTTATAATTGCAAACGTCAGCCGTCTGTAGGCAAAGGTCAGGATCAGACTCAGAAAAGCACCCAAAGCAGCGGCCTCGGTGGGTGTCATAAAACCGCCGAAAATAGCTCCCAGAACGCCAAAAATCACCGCCGCGAAGGGAAGTACTTCCAGTATCGCGACAACTCTTTCATTCCAGCTAAATTTTATCGGGGACGGGATGAGGGCAGGATTCAGTTTTACTTGAACGACAATCGCGGACATCAGTAACAGCATCATGGTCAACCCGGGAATAAGACCGGCTGCCAGAAGATCGACGATCGATATGCCCTGCCAGGAACCATAAATGATCAACAGGATACTGGGTGGAATCAGGGGCGATAAAATATCTGCGGTGGCGATCGCACCCAAGCCGAGACGTGGCGAATAACCCTTTTTCTCCATTACCGGAAAGGCAATTTTACCGAATGTGGCCGTTGCCGCCATTGCCGATCCACACATGGCCCCGAAGATAGCATTACCGGCAATCACCGAAATCGCCAATCCTCCGGGGAAATGGCCGAACCATTTGTCAATGGCCGCAAACAGCCGCTCATTGACCCCGGTGTTACCGAGAATGGTACCCATGAAAATAAACAGCGGCATGGCTGTAAGTGTGAAAGAATTCAAGGAGCTCCAGGCGGTTTCAGCCACTTGACTAATGGGCTGATCTATGTACCAGGTCAGCCCGACGACCGCAACGATACCGATCGCCCAACCGATTTCCAGGCCAAGCAGCAGGAGAATGAGGAGTGCTCCAATCAGCAACACGGCGAAGACAATCTCAGAACCCATTAATTCTTCTCCTCGTTGCCATCTTTGGCAAGGGTGGCTTTGATAATTTCAGCAACCAGTTGCAGGAATATCATGATAGCCCCAATCAGCAGGATGGTTTGAGGATACGCCAGCGGCGTTCTCAGCCAACTCCCGCTCCGGGACTCAAAAAGCAGGGAATCCATGATTAGATCATAGCAAGCCTTAATGAGCGGCAATGTAAATAGGGTTGCCAGGATGAGCGTTATGAAACGGAGCACACGTGCGATTTTATCCGGCAGCCGACTGACCAACAGGCTGACGCGCACATGTCCCTTTTCCTTCCAAGTATAAGCCAAACCCATGAATGTAATGCAAACCAGCAGATAGCCCCCCATTTCATCGGCAATCGAAATCGGGGATCGCAGGACATAGCGTGTCAACACTTCTAGCAGCAACATGACCATCAACAAAAAAATGATCCCCGCCTGGAGATGACCGCTGAGAATATCGGTCATCTTTTCGATTATTTTTATGATGGCTTGTATTGCTTTCATTTGAAGTGTATTCTCTGATCAACCAACATAAGAGTTAAGCTTTATTATAAATCTCTGGATTCCCGCCTCCGCGTGAATGACAATAAAGGCTGAGTTGTTACATTTAGGAAACATCAACGTTGAGCAACGAGTAATGGTCGAAGTTCATTCTTTTCAACCCTGAAGCTTGAACCCCGAAACACTCAACCTTTAATATATTTACTTCCCTGTAAATGCCCGGTATCTGGCCACTGCAGCCTTGGCGGCCGCTAAAAGTTCAGCGCGTTTTGATTTCCAGGGGCCGTCCATGTTCAACCAAGCGTCTTCAACAACTTTACATTCTTTCACGGCTAGATCCATTTCTTCTTTCGAAAAACGGGTTCTTTTGACACCGGAAAGATCAACGGTATCCAAGCTCATTGTATATTCAGCCGTTGTTGATAGACTGACCATTTGCTGTAGTTCTCGTCCAACGTCCATCACAATTTTTTGAAGATCCGGCGGCAAAGAGTTGAACGTTTTTAAGTTCACAACCGTGACGGCGGACCAGGTTGGCGAAAGCGGCGTCAAGGTGAACGTTTTGGAAACTTTTGCCAGACCGATGGAATACCCGTAGCCCAGACTGGTCAATACGGCATCAATGGTCCCGGCCATCATGGCAGGCGCCAGCTCGGAGCCTGCGATCGTAACCGGGCTTGCACCAAGGGCCTTGATACCCTGGGTCGGCAGATATCCTCCGACTCGAATTTTCATTCCCTTCAGGTCATCCAGTTTGGTGACATCCTTCTTGCTCCAGATACCATTGGCGGCATCCCATTGCGTCACAAACCAGAATTTAAGGTTGTACTTTTTCATGGTCTCGTCATAGATTTTCATTACCTCAGCATCCTGATAGATCGCCAGTTCTTCGGCCAATCCCTGCACCGGATCTTCGCTGACGATACCGGGAATTTCACCCCAGCTCCAAATAGGATACGTACCGGACAACCAGGGCATGGCCACATCCGCCATGTCGGCCTTGCCCTTTGCCACCGACACAAAAAGATCGCCGGTCGGAAACATTCTAGAAATTATTTCCAGCTGAATTCTCCCGTTGCTGCGTTCGTAGAGCATTCTTTGCATTTCACCACCCGGTCGATATATCTGGGAAGCTCGAAATTTGGGCCCCCAAATGTCATTCCAGGCAAATTTAAGCTTGTACACCTTTTTGTCCGCGCAGATACCATCGACAGGTGCGCACAAAACAGCTAGCAGCGCACTGATCAGAACAGTCGAAATCAACAGCAACCGTTTGTTTTTTTTCATTGGAACCTCCTTTTTGGCTTAATCAGCGACCACCAGCATCGCTGAGTGTTTCTGATTTATCAAACTTTGACAATATTTTGTATATTGTCTACAATAGACAATTGTGCTTTGTCAAGAGAATAATCAATTCAGGACGATGCCAAAACGTTTACGCCCGTATTTTCGATGGAACAGGTCTGCTCTCCATCTGCATCCTCCTTCCGACCGTGGTTTGAATGAATTCGATCTTGAATTTTCAACTGATAAAGTGATGCAAAATTAGATTCCATTCCTTAAATTCCAGGTGACCGGTTTAGTGAAGCTATTTACCGAGTGACGCCATCCCGGAATCCCACATTCAAGCTATCCGGACGCTCCCAACGCCTCGACTTCCTGTAAAAACCGTCTGCGACCTTGGTCATCGGAAGATACGTCACCTAAGATACGGTGATCGATTTCAGCCGCTCCACAAAACAAAAATGTGCCATCGGCCTTGGTCAGCCGCGCAGCCTGATTGAGTCCGATGTCTTCCAGAAGTTCTAGTGGATTGTCCGCAGTATTGAGGATGACAACTTTTTCCAATTTCAGCAAGGCCTTGAATTCACCGGCGTCGCTGATGTCATAGGCCCAGCCCTTGGATAAAACCCGGTCGAACCACCCTTTTAAAATAGCAGGTGCTTCATTCCACCAAACCGGGTAAATGAAAGCCAGCGCATCAACACTGTCAACCTGTTCCTGCTCGGCCAGCACATCTGCCGGTAATTCTCCACTCTCGCCGAATTGATTAAAGTCCTCACCGGCCATAAGAGGATTAAAGTTCGAAGCATAAAGATCATTTAAGGTATAAGCTGCCCCGGCTTTTTTCAGGCCATTCAAAAAAGCATAACATACCGCATGATTGAAAGAGCCGGGGTTCGGATGGGCGAGTAATACATACCATTTCATATCGTATCTTCCTACTGACTCTTCCCTGCACATTGATCCGCCGGGGTGATGGAGCCCAAATCTTTCTCGACCACCAGTTTCCCATCGGTGAATTTGCCGATGAGCATGTTGAGTATCATGTGGTGATCCGAAGCGCGCATGGTTTCAGGACCGTTGCCAACTGTGATGGTGAGATCCCCCATATTGTCTATAATTTTTTCACGATCATCGGAGCCCGCTTTTTCAATGGCCGCCTTAAGCAGCATGACCAAACCGTAATGAGAACCGGTGGCCCAGGTGACGACGGTGTCCGGACCGAACATCGCCTTTTGGCGCGCCACAAAATCCTTGGCTTCCGGCTTGTCCAGACTGGCCAGAAACGGCAGCGCCGTAAAAATGCCTTCCGACTGGTCGGGTGTCAGCGCCAACAGATAGTTTTCATCAGAAGCCAGGGCGACTATCTTTATTTTTTCCTTCAATCCGAAATCGGTAAACTGCTTGATAAAGGTGAACCCGTCCGCACCGGGAACAATCAGCATAAGGATCTTGGCGCCTGATTTGGAGATTTTTTGGATGGTTGGTGCATAATCCTTAACACCAAAAGGGGTGTATTCTATACCGACAATCTCGCCGCCGATTTTGTCGACATTGCGTTTGATGGCTTCAGTCATTTTATGGGGCCAAACATAGTCATAACCGAAGATATAGAAAGACTTGCCGTATTTTTCAGCCATATAGGGAACCAGCTTGTCCATATCATGATCCGGTATGGCACTGTATAGAAATACGTAGCGGTTACAGACGCCGCCTTCGTAATCAATACCGTAAAGCAGTGGGGTTTTATATTTTTCCGCTACCGGTGTCATCGCATCCCGGGCGGCGCTGCTCACCGGCCCCATGACAGCAACAACCTTATCTCTCAGTATCAGTTTTTTGGCTTTTTCTACGGCGGTTTTGGGGTCGGTTTTGTTATCCTCAATGACAAGCTCCAAAGGCCTCCCGTCCAGCACACCGCCGGCAGCATTGATTTCAGCCACTGCCATCTTGGCACCTCTCACACCGAGATTGCCGTAAATCTCAAAACCACCGGAAAGCGGCAGTACCACTCCGATTTTTATTGGTTTGTCGGAAGCAATCGTCGGCAGCACCGACGCAAAACCAAAAATGACAGCCAAAATCACCATCCATGTCAATTTCCCTTTCATGTCATACCTCCTTTTTGGTTTGGGTCCCAATGCATCCCAGCTAGGGTTTTGCCTCACTTGGAATCATGGAACTCTGATGTATTGCCATAAAATACAGGTTTCAGGAATTTGAGACACCAAATCCTGAGCCTGAATCCGCTTAGGCGTCAAGCCTTTCCTCCCTTTCAACAGGTTGTCTGTGGTAGGTTGGGTTAAGCGGGCGGGATATTTTTGTTGGGTTCGCCTAGCCAAATGTGCCTCAGTAGTCTGAAGAAGGATCAAAATAAGCGAACCCAACAAGATCGGTTGCATACCATCGGCTTAACCCAACCCACGATTTATTGTTGGGATCTTGATGCAAGCAAATTACCGAACACCCCCTTTGGAAAGAACATCACACAGACAACAAAAAACATTCCTATAATCAGAATCCAGTAGTAGGTCAGTAAATCCGATAGAAAAGCTTCCAGCATTCGTACCAGCATGGCACCCAGAAAGGAGGCCAATAAAATTTCCTTGCCCCCCAGTGCCACCCAAATCAATACTTCGGTTGAGAGCCCGAAACCGAGCATGGTTGGCGAAACAAATTCGGTGACCGCCGCAAACAATGCCCCGGCCAGTCCAGCCACGGCCGCACCGATAGCGAAAATAATAATTTTATACTGGGCAATGTTGTAACCGAAAAATTCGGCGCGGGTCTCGTTGCTGCGAACTGCGGAGAGGATCGTACCGAAGGGAGACCGAACGATTCGATCGCAAAAAAGGTAGACACCGAACCCGACCGCCACAATAAAATAATACAAAACATTCTGATCAATAAGTTCCCAGCCGGCAAAAGATAGCGGCGGTACGTTAATTAAGCCATTGAATCCACCAATGTAATACCATTTTACGGCGATGCGCTCGGCGATAACCGCAATGGCCAGTGTGACAATCCCCAGATAAGGACCTGATAACCGTCCGTAAAAAAGAAAATATCCCAATACGGCGGCAAATAGGGCGACGACCAAAATTGACATTGCAATCGCCACAAAGCTCGCCGTCATCAAACCGGTTATTCCCGGAATCATATTTTTTGTCGTCAAGGCCATAATGTAGGCACCAAGCCCGAAAAAAACGGCATGGCCAAAGCATAAGATTCCCGCATATCCCCAAACGAGGGATAGACTCATGGCGAAAATGCCGTAAACCACAAATTGGGTCAGCTGAACGGTGAGATAGTCATCTCCGATCAGTGGAAAAAGTATAAGAAGCCCTAACACCACCAGTCGCAAAAGCTTCTGGTTTGGACGAAAAGCGGTCCGGAAAAATTTATTCACGTCGTTTCGCTCCAAGTAAGCCTTCCGGTCGTATACGGATCAACACGATTGCTAAGGAGAATACCACGATTTGAGCTGTCACGGGTGAGAAAAAATAACTGATAAATGAATCGCTGCCGCCGACCACCGTACCGCCCACCAATATACCGGATAATGTGCCGGCTCCGCCCACAAGTATGGACAAGAATGCCGGGATAAAAAATCCCAGCCCCATCTGCGGATCACAGCTCATCAAGGGCGCCATGACGGCACCGGCCAATCCGGCCAGGGCTGATCCAAGGGTAAACGTCGTGCGGTACATCCGACGGGTGTTGATACCCAGGGCAGCCGCCATCTCTCGGTTATGAATCACGGCCCTGGCACCCAATCCAAAATCGGTTCGCAAAAACACATAAAAGGTCGCCAAAATAATGATGAGCGCCACTGCCATGATGAACAGCCGATAGGCCGGGTATTCGATCCCCAGAAGGTGTATCGATTGGGGCAGCGGCGGATTGACCATCAGGCCGGCGGGACCGAAGATGATAATGACGAGCTGCTTAATCGCAATCGAAATTCCCCAGGTCGCAAGAATGGTATCCAGAAATCTGCGATAAAGGTGACGGATAAATATAAATTCAATGGCCATTCCAAGCACCCCCACGATCAGAGGTGACAATAGAAGTCCGACCCAGAAACCCAGGCCAAGCTGATCGGTCATGACAACAGTGTAGGCGCCTAACAAAAAAAATTCCCCGTGGGCCATATTAATGACTCGCATCAACCCAAAAATGATAACCAATCCCATGGCAACGAGGATGAGTACCAGTATATAGTTCAAACTGTTGAGGATTTGTATGGTGAGGTCCATATTTTATTACTATGATTAAGCATTCACCATATCGACAACCAAATTTCGATATGATGTCATTAAATCCCAACCCGGATAAACCAGAAATAACAAAATACAAGCACCAAATGACAAATAAATTCCAAATTATAATATCCAATTACCCAAACCCGTTTCAATTTCTAGCAGGGGTGGCATTTAAATATTGGATTTACAATAAAGTAGCAAATTTCAAGTCTCAAACCACACTATTAAATTAATAACTCATTGCAACCGTTTGATTTTTTGAATTTGAGTAATTGGAATTTATTTGTTATTTTGGGATTTATTGTTTGGGATTTACAGTATTTCAAAGCCAATTACTTCATCACTTCAACACTCCATGATCTGTTCAAATTTTTCGTTGCCTGAGGGCTATGGCTTACACCCCCATGTGACAGGCGATAATGGATTCATCTGCACGCAAATCACCCACGGAACAATTTTCCACGATAGCGCCTTTTTCCATGAACGCGCACTCAGCGGCGACGTCCATAATCATATCCACGTTTTGCTCGACAATGAGAACCGTCAGACCGGTTTCAGCGATGATTTTCCGTAAAATCGAACAGATTTCGATGACAATCGATGGTTGAATGCCCTCCGAAGGTTCATCGAGGAGCAAAAGCTTGGGTCGGCTGACCAGCGCCCGCGCGATCGCCAGCATTTGCTGCTCTCCGCCGGAAAATGAGCCGGCACGTTGATTGCGCCTTTCATAAAGAATTGGAAAATACTCAAACACGGCCGAAGGGATATTGCGCTCGGTACGGGGTTTGCCGAGTGTCCCCAACCGTAGATTTTCATACACCGTAAATTCTCCAAATATCTCACGCCCTTGAGGGACATAGGAAATGCCCTTGGCGGCAATCTCATGGGTCGGTGCTGATTGAATCTCGACCTCCTCTAAAATGATTTTACCCGATTGAGAAGATACAAGGCCCATGATGGATTTCAACAAAGTCGTTTTCCCCATACCGTTGCGCCCCATAATCGCCCTGATTTCGCCATGGGGAACGAATAGATCCACTCCCTGCAAAATAAGGCTGCCGCCATAGGAAACGTGAAGGTCCTCAACCGTCAGCATTATGCTCTTCTCCCAAAATAGATTTCCCGGACTGCTTCGTCGGATTGGATCTCTTCATAGTTGCCTTGTCTGAAAATTGCGCCTTTGTACATCACTGTAATATGGCTGGCAATTTCTTTGACAAAGCTAATGTCGTGCTCTATCACCAGAATCGAAATATCAGTGGATTGCGATATCTCCTTGATCAGCTCAGCTGTTTTATGCGTCTCGGTTACGGTCATGCCGGCGGTTGGCTCATCTAACAGCATGAGTTTGGGTTTACTGGCCAGGACCATCCCAATTTCCAGCCATTGCCTTTCTCCATGGGCTAAATTCCGGGCCAACTCATCGGCCTTGTCGGCGAGGTTTATCTTGGCCAGATCTGACATAATTTTTTTATGGGAGTCTGCATCGAGCCGGGAACTCAAGAACATTGACTGGCGCTGATGCGAAAAAAATGGTACGCGGATGTTTTCATAAACCGTCAATTCACCAAAAATGCCGGGTATCTGAAATTTTCTACCAATGCCAAGCTTGCTGATAACAAAAATAGGCTTGCCGGTAATATCAACACCGGAAAATCGAACTTTCCCTGAGGTTGGCGCATGGTAACCGGTAATGAGATTAAACAAGGTTGTCTTGCCGCAGCCATTCGGACCGATGATGCAACGCAATTCTCCCGCTTTTAAGGTAAGATCGACATTGTCAACGGCCGTCAGCCCGCCGAACTTTTTGGTTATACCCTGAATCTCGAGAATATCCGCCATCCGGTTGCCTTTTTTAATAGGACTGAAGGGTGCTGCTAACTCTGCCGGCACCCCTCCGAGTTTAAAAGTGGTAAAGAATCCTGCCCAAGCTTCCATGCTTTTCCCGAAACTGCGCTGGTAGAAAATGGCCCCTGAAAGGAGAGCAGCAGCACGTTGATAATTTAATGTCGCAAAATATAGGTTTTCAGGTGTCAGCCCAGCCACTGACACCTGAACACTGAAAACCGAAACTTTTACTTGCACTGACTGGCAGCCTGGATAGGTCCGATATATTTTTTTCAGTGTTGTCCGCGCTTCAAAAACTCTCGATCTTCTCTTAATCCCGGTCGATGGGCATCGTTGACATAGATAATTGGGATATTAATTTTTCGGGCTGCGTGGATTACGGCTTTCTGGTTTGGAACAATATGATCTCCTCTAGGCAAAACCATTCTACCGCCTTCAACTAAAAAATCATTGAGCATGTCGATGAGGAGTACGGCAGTCGCCTGGGGATCTATCGTCCATGTTGTTTCCTTTTTAACTTTTGAGAACTCATCAATGGTCATGGCCGTTCCTTGCATCTTGAGTGGTAAGCCTTTCCACAGGCTTGATAACCCAGATTATATTTAATTTTCAAATAGTTGAATCGATATGAAAAAATCTGGAATCAATTAATTTTTGTATACAATAGACAATTCTCTGAGTCAAATAAATAAATCAATTTTGGACATTACGGTTTCCTGAGGCCAATTTGAACGCGGCTCCCTACTCCCTGGCACCGGCTTCTTTGAGTATATAAACTAGTATGGGATAGCCTAACAACATCATTGAGGACAGACTGTTGGCAGGAGATAAAACAGATTTGGCACCGGCTCGTTGGCGCGCCCCGATTATTTTTGCGCAACGGTTTCCAGCTAAACAGAGATCGGCATCTCCAGTCAGCGCCTGTGATTTACTCGCCCAAGTAGGCTTTTTTTACTTGCTCGTTTGTGCGAAGTGCTTCAGAGGTGTCTGCCAAAATAATCTCACCGGTTTCAAGAACATAACCGCGGTCGGAAAACTGTAGCGCAAGCTGGGCGTTCTGTTCGACCAGCAGGATGGTCGTCCCTTCCTGGTTAATCTGGCGGATAATGGCAAAGATGGAATCGACCACGATAGGTGCTAGGCCAAGAGATGGTTCGTCGAGTAATAGAAGTTTCGGTCGCGCCATCAATGCCCGGCCGATGGCCAGCATTTGTTGCTCACCGCCTGAGAGGGTACCCCCATCCTGCTGGCGGCGATCGCCCAGCACTGGAAAATACTCAAAGACCCTATCGAGATCTTCTTTGATGCCATCTTTATCCTTTCTCAGGTAGGCGCCCAGGTCAAGGTTTTCCATGACAGTGAGCAGCGGAAATATCATGCGCCCTTCCGGCACCTGGCAGATTCCCATGTTGACGATATCGTCAGGACGCACAGATACGATTGACTGGCCCTGATAGTGGACGTTCCCCTCCACCGGAGTGAGAACACCGCTGATCGTCATTAGTGTGGTAGATTTACCGGCGCCGTTACCCCCGATGAGACAGACGATCTCCCCCTCATCCACTTCGATGGATATCCCTTTCAAGGCTCGGATATTGCCATAATAGGTCTTGACGTTATCGAGCTCAAGCAGCATCGGCGGCTCCTGTGCCCAAATAGGCCTCAATTACTTTTGGATCATTTTGAACGTCCCGAGGTTCTCCTTCAGCCAGCCATTCACCGTGATTAATCACCACGACGCGCTCGCAAACGCCCATAACTACTTTCATATCATGTTCGATCAATAAAACCGTTATGCCTTTGTCCCTGATGCGG
>JASFSK010000051.1:0-13673 GCA_050114455.1 Desulfobacterales bacterium
CCATCATTCGCCGTGTGGCACGCTTCCTTGACGTCGCCGTATGCGGGCTGGTTTTGCTACCTTTCCTGCTTATGATCTGGGGAGTTTAAAATAGTTTAGAAGCGGCAACAAAAGGATTGCTGACAATCGGGTTTAATCTGGGATCCCAACGCATTAGTGTCGGCTTGCTGATTATTTCAGCCGGTATCCTTTATGGGTCGTTTTTCGTATCCTGGATTATCCAAAAATTGATCATCGAAGAAGTCCTTGCCAGGCGTCGAGTGGAAACGGGGGTCCGGGTTTCAATTGCAAAACTGGTTCACTATGTTCTCATTTTTGTAGGCTTCGTGTTGGCACTTTTGGCTCTCGGGTTCGAGTTTACAAAACTCACTATCATGTTGAGCGCGCTGGGCGTCGGCATCGGCTTTGGTTTGCAAAGCGTTGTCAACAATTTTGTCAGCGGACTCATCCTGCTCTTTGAACGGCCGGTTAGAGTGGGTGACACGATCGAACTCGAGGGGCGGTGGGCTGAAATCAAAAAGATTGGTCTTCGCGCGACAACTGTCCAGACCCTCGATCAGGCAGATGTGATCATCCCAACGCTGATCTGATCGCTAACCAGGTGTCCAATTGGACCCTGAGCAACCGGCGTGTGCGGCTTACCATTTCAGTGTGTGTCGCCTATGGTTCAGACGTTCCCCTTGTGATGGAAATACTGATGGCGTGTGCCAATGAAAACTCAATGGTGGCTAAAACGTTCACACCTCAGTTACTGTTTTTGAATTTCGGGGAGAGTTCACTCGATTTCGAGCTTCGCGTATGGGTATTGGATGCTGACCACAGGCTGAAAACCAAAAGCGAGCTGCACCAAGCAATCGACCGGCGTTTTCGAAAAGCGAAAATCGAGATTGCCTTTCCCCAACGTGATCTGCATCTGCGCAGTCTGGATGAATCGGTTATTCTGCAACCCGCGGAAGCTAAAACATAGGCTTTATGTGTGACAGTTATTTAATAGCTCAAAGAAAGAATGCTCGTTTTAGATTTGTTGTCGAAACCAACATTCTGCATTAAGTAAAGATTATGCTATAAATCCAAAATCCCTGATGAAGTCTGTTCGTGTTCAATTTTACCTTACAAATGAAAAAATGGATACCCGCCTGCGCGGGTATGATGTATAGGGCGTCGGTCAGAACTTTTTCTTGTTGAGGATTTGTCGAAATATTCGGGGGCGAATGTTAAGGATCACAACGTTGGTGACATTTACTACCCCGGGTTTGCACTTTAACCCCGGGAGTGCAGGGAAGCAGCGTCCAGGTCAACCACCATGGTATCGAGGCCGCTTTCGCGGATATGGCCTTCTCCGGCCGGTGTGGTGATCATGCGCGTACCGGTACCGCACACCAAGCCTTTGTACATGATTACCTTGCCGTTGGAAATACTCACAACCGGCCGCTGCCGGTCGATGTCGACGATGCTGACGTCTGCATCGGCCCCGATAGCGAGATGACCCTTGTCTGCCAAGCCCAGGATTCGTGCAGGATTGCGACTGGTTTTGAGCACGAACTCCTCAATGGTCAGGGCGGCCAATTTAACCAAACACAGCCCGGAGGCGACAGTGACATTGCGCGGAATGCCGCCGCCATCGGTGATCAGGCAATCGACGACGAATTCGCCATCGTCGCGCTTGGCGGTGGCAAGCTGCAACCTTGGCATCTCGGGATTGACCGGAAAACTGACTGTGATATCGGTGTCGCGGCTGCGCCAGTAGGCGACGGCCTTTTCACCGACGGAGAGGACCACCTGGCTGCCGCTTTCCTGATTGACATGGGCCCAACCCGCCATGATCGCATCTTCAAGACCCTGCTCGGTGGGTGAAAAATTTCTGGCCGTCAGACACATGACCGTTACCTGGCTTTCCGGCACGCCGTTGGTGCATTTGGCGCTGGTGCCGTTGAAAGGCGACAAATAGGATTCAGAACAGATCCGGGGATAGGACCGCAGGGCGTCGATGGCCTCGCGGGTTTCGTCCAGCTCTGGCTTCACCCGCCCGCGGCAGTAGCTGTTGATGTGCGCCAGGGTGACGGCATGATCTCCAATCAGGTCTATGGCTTCATGAAAGCCCTCGATATTTGATTTGGTCCGGAGGCTGCCGGCGTGAAAAGCCATGTAGGCATTGCGGGCGCGGGTCACCGAGATTACACGAGCTGTGGCCTCTGGGGACAGCGGATAATGACCACCCAGGATTTTGAGCCCGTAGGCGCCCTGAACCAGAGATTTTTGGAGTAGATCCTCCAGCTCGTCGGTTTCCGGATTGGTGTCTTTGACCGTGTGCCCCGGGCGAACATATTGCAGCACCGCAAGGTTCAGGCCGGCGCCGTAATCTCTGGCCATTTCAATCACGCTGTCCACCGGTCCGGACATATCCAGAGCAGTTGTTACCCCCGCGGCCGCCATCATCCGATGGCCGTGGCGTCCGCCCAGCCACGACGAAACATGCACGTGCAGGTCAATGATGCCGGGCAAAACGTGTTTGCCGGCCAGTTCTATGGTCTGCCCTGCCAAACCGGGGTCCAGATCTGAACCGATCTGCGAGATTTTGCCGTTGACGATGGCCACATCCGCTATGCCCGTGGGGCGGTTAACCGGGTCGACAACGATGCCGCCTTTGAGCAGGATGTCATATTTTGTTTGCATGTCTGATTTCCTTTTAACATTTTTGTAATCGCCAGACTCACACAGAAAAACACAGACAAAAAAATAATTTACTCACATGCGGCAGTGTCGCGGGCAGCCGGCAGGTATTGGCCCTGGCCGGGCCGGGCTTTGATTTGATTATCCTCAAACAAAACGGCCCCCCTTTGCATGGTCAAAATTGGCACTCCCCGGCCCTTGCTGCCGGCATAGAGGTTGAAATCGACATTTAACTCCGGGTGGCTGTCACCGATAACATAATCGGTGTTCGGATCAAAAATGATCAGATCGGCATCCGCTCCAGGCTGAAGGTTGCCTTTGCGCGGATAGAGTCCGAATATTTTGGCCGGGTTTTCTGCCAGCTGGGCCACCAGCTGGGGCAGGGTGATGTGGCCGGCGTTCACCCCTGCCTGGTAGACCACTTTGAGCAGTGTCTCCACCCCGGGGATCCCGTTGGGTGCACTGAAGACCTTGTCTCTCAGGGGCTGATTGGCGGCCGTGTCACTGCCGGCAGCATCCGATCCGATAACGTGGATTCTGTCCTCTGCGACTGCCCGCCATAAGGCGTCGATGTCCGGCTGTCTTCGCAGGGGCGGCGCCATTTTAGCGATGGTACCCCGCTGGGCCATCACCGCTTCAGTCAGAGCCAGGTAGTGAGGGCAGGTCTCCACATAGAATTCAACCGCCTGCCAGCGTGCGAAAAGGTTCAATACTTCCAATGTCTCGGCAGTGCTGATGTGAGGCACATAAATGGGACAGCCTGCGGTCTGGGCCAGGGTCAACAGCCGAAACACCGCTTCGGCCTCCGAAAGATTGGGATGAGACCGGGGATAAAATTCCGGTGCCTCTTGTCCCTGTCCGATGAGTTTTTCTTCCATGAAATCGATAATGTCGCCGTTTTCGGCATGGGCGGCCATCAAACCGTTGTGCCGTCCGACGACACTCATCAGGCGCAGCAACTCCCCATCTTCCAGCTTCATGCCGCGTTTGGCATAGGCCATAAAGGCTTTAAAGGAAATAATTCCACGCTCGATCATCTTTGGGATAGTCGCATGGATATCCGCCATGTCGTCCTGCATCAGCGTGCAGTGCAGGCTAAAATCCACCAGAGAGGTAGACTCTCCTTCAGCGATGAAGTCATCGATAGCGCCAATCAGCCCGCCGGATTGGCCCCAGGCTTTGACGGCACCGATGTAAGGGATCAGGGTTGTGACCCCCTCACAGACGGCGGCTCGCGAGATGGTGTCGATGCGGTCGGCATAAACCGGATGCAGATGGGCGTCGATGATGCCGGGAAGAACATAGTTGCCGCTTGCATCGATCACCCGGCCGGCGTCATATTGGGTAGCCGGAGATGCGATCTCAGCAACCCGGCCATCGCTGATCAGGACATCGGCCGTCGTGATAAAATGACTGTCAACCACCCGCCCATTGACGATGGCAATATCGATTTTTTCAGAACTCATTTAAACCTCCAACAGTTCCCCCAGAATGCGTGCCACGACGGTACTGGACACGATCACCGGGGAACTGCAAAGCGCCCGCACTTTTTCACCCAGCTGTCGGTTAAACCCCATACAATATAGTACGATGAGATCGCAGCCCTCATCCCGGAAGCGCTGGCAGACGACTTCCAAGGGTTTCTGTCCTTCATAGGGAGAGGCCACTGCCACCGTCAGGTTGGGATTGACCGCTCCCAGTCGCTGCCGAACCCAGATCTCCTGTTCCGGCACGGGCACCAGAACGCCTAATCGATGCCGCTCGCGAAGCAGCCCGGACAAGCAGCCGTCGACCAGCCGCTGGGGTTCAATCACCAGACAGCGGGTGTTGAAAACCGGGAAATCTCCATTGCACAGCAGCAGAATCATGTCGACGCCCTTATCGTCAAGAACTGCCATCACATCATCTAAGCGCGGCAACAATTTCTCTTTGGCGACAATCACCTCCGTACCGTCCTGCATGCGGGTAACCAACGGCAGCATTCCCGGTTCAGGCGCATACGCCTTGACCTCTGCCGGCTCCAATCCGTCCAAGGCACCATGCTCGATGACTGTGACATGATCCCCTAAATGGGTCTGTATTTCCGGCACCACGTCGCTGCGCGGTGACTGCCCGATGGTGACGATACCGATCTGTTTTTTCATCTGTAGAATTCTACATTAATTTGAAAATTAGAATGGATTTTATTCCGCTGGAACAATTAACCAATAACTAATAACAATTAACTCAATTTGGGTTAGATTTTACCAAGGGCCTTGAGTATCCTATCCGGGGTCAGCGGAAGGCTGAACACACGAGATCCGATGGCAGCCGTGACCGCGTTGGCCAGGGCCGGTGCGGCCGGAACGGTCGCCGGTTCGCCGATTCCCTTGGCGCCAAACGGTCCGATGCCGCCGCCGGATTCGATCATGATACTCTGCACCTCCGGCGCATCTTTCGCGGTGGGAATCAAATACTCGGCCAAGGATGGGGTTAGAGTCAGACCTTTGTCGGTCATCACATCCTCACACAGGCCGTATCCGAGGCCGTAGACCGCACCGCCCTCCATCTGACCTTCGGCACTCAGCGGATTGATCGCCTGCCCGACATCGAAGCAGGAGATGATTTTGAGCACATCGATCATGCCGGTATCCGTATCCACCGCCACTTCCATGCCGATGGTGCCGAAGGTCAAATCAGGCCAGACCTGTCCCTGACCGGTTTTAAAATCCATCAATTCCCTGGCAGGCGCATTGAACTGCGCCACACAATACAGCTCGACACCATCCGCCGCCGCCGCTTTGATTACGTCGGTCAAGGGAATCACCGTATCCGGATCGTTGTTGCCGCAAATCTCGGATACAATGATATCGCCCCGGTCACCGCCATAGCTGATGGTACACTCGCGAGCGTCGTTTTCGACGACCATCCAGGGCTTGCGGTCAGGCTGTATGAACACCTTGCGGTCTTTGATGTCCAGGAAGGCCGGGTCCATATCGAGCATTTGACCTGCTTTTTCCAAAAGATTCCGGCGGACCGTGGCGGCCGCTTTCAGGGTTGCATTGCCCGACATGTACAATTGACGCGTAGCGGTGGTGGTGCCCGCCAGGGGGGTGAGAGCGGAGTCACCGTGAAACACGGTGACGTCCTCCATGTGCACTCCTAGCGCCTCGGCGGCAATCTGGGCCAGTGAGGATGCCTGGCCCCCGCCAAGATCCTGAACACCACAGCGGACCGAGACACTGCCATCGAGATCAACACTGACGTAAGAGCGCGAGGTGTCGTGTAAAAAACACATGCGGCCATAGCTGGACATGCATGAAGCGATTCCCTGGCCGATCTTTTCTGCCTTATGGCGCGGTAGGGTGGGTTCGCCCAGGGCCGCCATGACTTTTTCGGCGGTTGCTTGAGTTTCGACGGCATGCTCCAATACCCGACCGGTGGCCAGGCTGTCGCCTTGATGCAGGTAGTTTTTCCTGCGAATTTCCAATGGTGATATACCCAGTTTCCCTGCCAGTTCATCCAATTGGCTCTCATAGGCAAAACAGGGCTGGTTGGCACCAAAACCCCGGTTGGCACTGGCATACACGTTGTTGGTCAATACCGTATGGGTGTCTACCTTGACATGGGTGATGTCATAAGGGCCGGTGGCATTGACGGTGGAATACAGCAGCACCCAGGGGCTCAGGTAGACATAGGCGCCGGCGTCGGAGATCAGTTCCGCCTCCATGGCCACCAGCTTCCCGTCTCTGGTGGCACCGGTTTTATAGTGCATCATGTAGGGATGGCGCTTGCTGTGCGCCAGAATCGACTCCTCGCGGGTATATGTCAGGGAGACCGCCCGTCCGGTTTTTTGCACCAACAGGGCCAAATAAGTTTCAACGGTAATATCCTCCTTGCCGCCAAAACCGCCGCCCAGCATGGGAGCAATCACCCGCACCTTGTTTTGGGGCAGCCCCAGCACCTCGGCAATGCCACGGAAATGTTCGATGACCTGGGTTGACGCGCGAATGGTAATAACGCCCTCATCATCCAGCCACGCCACACCGGCTTCCGGCTCGATATAGGCATGATCCACCGCTGGAACCCGGTAGGTGTTTTCCAAAACGACATCCGCCTCTGCAAAGCCTTTTTCGATGTCGCCCTTGCGAACTTTATAGCTGCAGATAACGTTGCTCGCTTCTTCACCCACAGGATAGGCCTCGGGCTTCATGGCTTCGACCGGATCAAACACGCCTTCCAGGGGATCGTAGTCCACCCGGATCGCTTGTATTGCGGCTGTGGCAAGTTCCAAGGTTTCGGCGGCCACAATGGCGACGGCTTCCCCTTTAAACCGAACCTTCTTGTCGGCCAGAACCCGATAGAGACCTTCAAACCCGCCAACGGTATGGGTCTGACCGAATTTGGTTACCGTTTCATTGTTGGGCACATCCTTGGCAGTCATAACTGCCTTTACACCGGGAATCGCCAGCGCCTCGCTGGTGTCAATTGATAGAATTTTTGCGGCCGCATGTTCGCTTCTGAGCACTTTGGCATAGAGCATATCCGGGACGAGGTAATCGGCGGCATAAACGGTGTTGCCGCATACCTTTGACCAGGCATCGTGGCGAGGCCGCGGTTTGCCGATGATATTGTACCCGCTATCAGGAGCCGATTCCGATGTTTTCGTTTGGTTCGTTTGAGAATTGATTAAGTCAGCCATGGCTACGGCCTCCTGTCTGCGGGATTGGTTTTGCCGGCGGCATCCTCGACGGCGCGGAAGATTTTGGTGTAGCCGGTACAACGGCAGAGGTTGCCGGATATGGCCTCACTGATTTCCGCCCGGCTGGGATTCGGGTTCTGGTCCAACAGGGCGGCGCTCGACACGATCATGCCGGGTGTGCAATACCCGCATTGAATGGCTCCCTGTTCGACAAAAGCGGCTTGAAGGGGATGGGGATCGTCCCTGGTTCCGATACCTTTGACGGTGGTCACTTCTTTTTCATTGGCCTGCACGCTTAACACCAGACAGGCATTGACGGGCCGGCCCTGGAGCAGCACCGTGCAGGCACCGCAATCGCCATGGGCGCAGCCGTTTTTTACTTCCACGGCCCGCCATCGATCGCGCAAGGTGTCGAGGAGGGTTTCGGTGGCGTTTACATCCGCTGTACGCCACTCCCGGTTGACTTTGATACGAATGGAATAAGTGTTCATGTCAGTGTTCTCCTATGACCAAGCTTGAAGCAGATTGCGTCTTAAAATTGCGCCCGTTGCCGCTTGACGGTAACTCTGGGTGCCGCGGATATCGTCGATGGGTGAAATTTCTTTTTTGACCAAGGCATCGCATTCGGATAGCACGGCATCGTTGATGGTTTTGCCCTCGAGCAGCGCTTCCAGTTCATATGCACGGATCGGCTGCGGCGCCACCGAGCCGAACGCGATGCGCGCCTTGGTGATATGATTATCTTCTTTCAGCAACATGAGGGCCACACTGGCCACACAGATACTGGCAGCTTTTCGCAATCCCAGCTTGGTGTGGCCGCCGCGGGATTTAGTGGCAGGCAGGGGTACGGTGATATGGGTCATCACATCACCCCGGTGCAGCCGGGTCAGTTTGTAGCCCATGAAAAACTTGTCCATTGGCACGGTCTGTTTCTTGCCGCCGGCATCGGATATATGAACCGCGGCCTCCAAAGCCAGCAGGGGCGGGGCTGTATCGGCGCAGGGCGAGGCATTGGCCAGATTGCCGCCAATGGTCGCCCGGTTGCGGGTCAGTGGGTTGCCGAGCTCCCCGGCGGCTTTTGCCAGAATGGGCAGATGTTCGCCAATCACGGAACTTGCCGCAATGTCGGCAATGGTGGTGGCCGCACCGATCCTTATTTTATGGTCGTCAAGCTGGATACCCGCGAGTTCCGGCAGATCGCTGACATCCACCAGCAGCTGGGGTGTTTTCACGCCGTCGCGCATATCGGGAATCAGGTTCGTTCCGCCGGCGATAACCGTGGCCCGCTTTTTATGTTCCGCCATGCAAAGATTAAGTTCATTTATATCTTTGGGTTTCAGATATTCCGTGTTTTCCATCGAGTCCTCCCTGAACCTCCACCGGTTTAGATATTATAGATCCATATTTCCCAAGGTTTTGCTTTTATTTCACCGCACCAGTTAATTTTCTATGGATCCATTCGCATACCAAATGGCTTTCTGATGGCGGATTGCCCTTACCGCGGCCTTTGCTCGGCGGCCGCCTGTTTGATCGCTCTGACAATGCCGTTGTAGCCGGTGCAGCGGCAAATATTGCCTTTGATGTGATGGCGGATTTGATCCTCGTTCGGATTGGGTATCTTCTCGAGCAAATCTTTTCCGACCAGCACCATGCCCGGTGTGCAGAAACCGCACTGGATCGCGTTGGTGTCCAGAAACGCCTCCTGGAGGGGATCGAGGGTGCCGTCCGGCTGCGCCACCCCTTCGATGGTGGTAATCTCGCTGCCGTCCACCGAAACGGCCAGGGTCAAGCATCCCAGGATGGGCTCGCCGTCGACGACCACTGTGCAGGCGCCGCACTGGCCGGTTCCACAGGCGTATTTGGTGCCCGTCATGCCGACGGTTTCGCGGATGACATTGACCAGCAATTCGTTGGGAGCTACTTGCAGCTCGTATGGTTCCCCGTTGATGGTTAGATGTAAAGTTTGCTTTTTCATTATTTTTCTCCTCCAGCCTTCTTCCATGCGCGCCAGAAACCGTCCGTGAACATCACCGCGACCATGTGACGCCGGTACTCGGGGCTCGTCCGCCCCCAGGTGGGCGGATCAATTTCTCGGCCGACCTGGTGGGCAACCTTATTGACGATCTGCTCATCAACCGCTTTGCCATGAATGAGTTCTTCAGCCCCGGGCGTTCGCATGGGCACCGGTGCGGCAGCACCGCAGGCAATGCGGCAGGACCTGCAAACATTGCCTTCCCGGACAACGGCCACCGCGCAGGTGATTTTGGAAATGTCCGCTCCGACCCGGGCGGTTTTTTCGAAAGCACTGGAGGTGTTGGGCGGCAGGGCATCGAATTCGATTTCAGTTAAAATTTCATTTTCCGCCATGACGGTTTTATTCGGCCCGGTGTGAAATTCCTTCAGATCCAGGGTCCGTTCGCCGTTCAAACTAACCAGCTTAATACGGGCGTCATAGGTCAGCAGGGGCGGGGCGGTGTCCGCCTTGGGGGAGCCGTTGGCGAGGTTGCCGCCGACGGTTCCCATGTTCAGCACCTGGGTTTTGCCGATAGAGTAAATCGATTCATAAAGTCCGGCGGTATCGATACTGCCGGCAAAGTAATCCTGAACGGTTTTAAAATTATTGCCCGCGCCGATCTTAATGACGTTCCCCCTTGAGATAGATTTCAATTCAGCCAGTTTTTTAATGTCAATCACATGGGCCGGGGTGCGCTTGCCGAATTTCAGGTGGCCGACCAGGTCGGTACCGCCTGCCAGGATTTTGGCCTGGGGCCCGTAACGGGATAACAGCTCCAAAGCCTCTTTTAGAGTTTGGGGGGCATGGTAATCAAACTCGTGAGAAATCAGTCTTGTATTCATTGCTTATTTTTCTCCACCCTTTTGGCTTTGTATGGCTTCCATGACCTTTTCGGGGGTTATGGGGGCATGATAAAAGCGGATGCCGACGGCATTGTAAATTGCATTGGCAACCGCTGCGGCGGTGGCATTATTGGCCGCTTCGCCCACGCCTTTGGCCCCGAACGGACCGGAGGGTTCATAGGTGTTGGCAAAAAAAGTTTTGACATGCTTGACCGGCGGCATGTCCACCGGGGTGTAAAATTTATAATCGATAAAGGTGCCGTTGCAGGTGAGTCGGCCGGAATCTTTGTCATAGTCCGTATCTTCAAGCAAGGCCAGGCCGATGCCGCGGCACAGACCACCTTCCAGTTGCCCTGCGGCCAAATCCGGGTTGACGGGAGTGCCGCAGTCCACTGCGGCGACTGCCCGGGTCGTCTTGATTTCACCGGTAAAAGTGTCAACTTCGACCTCGATAAAGTTGGTGACAAAGCAGGGCGGGCAATTGACCTGACGATGGCTGGCCACGCCAATGGCAGTTCCCCAGCCCTTAAGCTGAGCCATTTTGGCGACCTCACCCACCGATATATTTTTGGCCAGGGTGCCGGGAAGATAAATGATGCCCTGGCCGGATCCTTCTTCGGGATAGATCCTGAGGGCTTCGGGATTGACATCGATCAGCCGGGATGCAAATTCCAGTAGTTTTGCCTTTGCTATTTTTGCGGCCCGCTGAATACTGGCGCCGCCACAGTAAACTCCCCGGGTGGCATGGGTGCAGACATCATAACCGGTAGACTGGGTGTCCGACGGCGAGATCCCGACCTTGTCGATTGGGACACCCAATTCTTCGGCGACAATTTTAGCGCCAGCTTCCAGGGTGCCCCCACCGTGGCACATCAGCGCCGTGGAAAAATCAACGGATCCGTCTTCATTGACTTTTACCATGGCAGTGGAATAATCGATGACTTCACCGGGTGTGGGGGCGCCCGTGCCGGAGGTGTGAAACCCGCGGGCCACCCCGACACCTCTGCGGTAGCGGCCGGATTTCATCTGGGGTTTGATGCGCTGGTCCCACTCGATCATATCCTTGCCCTTGAGCAGCATTTCTTCCACACCGCAACTGCGGATCACTGAGCGCACCGTCGGCCCCTGGCCCCAGAACGTCTCACCGAGTCCGACATAGTTTTTCAACCTGAGGTCAATGGGGTCCATACCCAGCTTTTCAGCGATGATGTCCATCATGGACTCGACCGCAAAGGATACCTGGGGATTACCGTAGCCTTGCATGGCGCAGGCCGGTGCCTTGTTGGTGTACACGGCCGTGCCGTCAAAGTTGAGATGGGGCATCCGGTAAAGCGAGACAAACCAGCCGGCCATACACCCCAGCAACGGATAGGCCTGGATGTTATGGCCGCCGATGTCGACCACTGTTTTCAGCTCCCCGGCGGTAATGGTTCCATCCTGTTTAAGACCATATTTGAGCTTGATGATCGAAGGGTACTTGCAATGGTCATACATATCCTCTTCACGGCTTAAAACCAGTTTGACCGATTTTTGGGCTTTGAGTGCCAGGGCAGCGCAGATGGGAATACAGGTGTTCATTTGAATGCTGGAGCCGAAGGCGCCGCCGATGGGTACGCGATGGACATTGACTCTGCTCAGGGGAATATTGAAAATGCGACCGAGCAATTGACGGGTATTGTGAATTGACTGAGCGGTGGGCCAAACCGTGATGCCGCCGTCGGCTTCCGGCCGGCAGACGACGGATTTGGTTTCCATTTGCGCGTGGTAAACGCGGCCGGTTGCAAATTCTTTTTCAACAATCAGGTCCGCTTCTTTAAATCCTTGCTCGACATCGCCTTCTCCAACCTGTCTGTGACAGGCGATGTTGTTTTTGATGGGCAGTTTTATTTCGCCGAGTAAAATTTCATCATAGATCGATACGGCACCGGGAGCCATAGCGTCATAGGGATCGAAGAGGCCGGGCAACTGTTCATACTCCACCTTGACTGCTTGCATGGCCTTTTCGGCCAAAGCCGGTGTGCGGGCCGCCACGGCCGCCACGCCTTCTCCCACATGACGGACGGTGTCGGACAGAACCCTGCGGTCACGATAGGTCTTTTCCGGGATGCTGACCTGGCGCTCGTTGTACATCATATCAGGAACATCTTTGTGGGTTAGGCAGATCGCTCCCATGGCTTCGGCTTCGGATACATCCACTGAAACAATGCGGGCATGGGGATAGGGGCTGCGCAATACCCGGGCATGATACATGCGGGGCAGGGTGACATCCGAAACGTAGGTTTCCCTGCCGGTGACTTTGGCATAGCCATCTTTACGCCGTGAAACCTGCCCGATGGCATGAAATTGGTTGTCGTTCATAATAAACTATCTCCACCTTGGTTTGAGACCATGGCTGTGATCCGGATTTGAGGAGTTGGATCTCTCGCAGAGCTTACAGGGTACACAGAGAAAACATATAGAAGCACTGCGGTCTTTGCGGGCTCTGTGAGAGAAAAAGCAAATATTCATAATTTAATACAGATCTCGGAACATAGCATTATCCGTTGTTCCCAGACAGGCTGGTTATACACGAACAGTGACGATTCCGCAAATATTCATAATTTAATAAACGTTAAATGGCCAATTTTAGTATCAACTTCCTGCTCTGCTACCACACCGGCGGTGTCCAAACGAACAGCACTTCGGCGGTCTCCTGGCTGGTGTTCGACCAGCGATGGGGGAGGTCGCCATCAAAATAGAGGGTGTCTCCCTGCTGAAGGGAAATACTTTTAGATCCGATTTCAAATTCTATTTCCCCTTTCATTACCAGGACAAATTCTTCGGCCCCCTTGGGATGCGACATTTTACCGGTTTCGTTTAACATCCCACCGGGCTCGATCACGCTCAGGAGCGGCTGCATTTTTTTTTGAAATACGCCCTTGGTTAACAACTGGCTGGTCACCTTGCCATCGGGGTAGTTAATGGTCCTGCGATCGGCTTCACGCAGATGCCAATTGCCCATGTCCTCCCGGCCTTCATCCCGAATCAGATCGGCCACCGGTATTTGCAGCGCTTCAGCCAGACGACCGAGCATGGATACGGAAGGGGCGCTGGTGCCTTTTTCGAGCTGGGATATATAGGATTTGGTGCAACCCGCTTTCTCAGCAAGCTGCTGGAGGGTTAGCTTTTGCTGGATTCTGAGTTGTTTGAGCCTGGCAGGGATTTTATCTTCCATTTTTTCCCCCAAACAAGTTTACCAGAATTAAACAAGTTTAGTAAAATTACACTTATCTAAAGGGTTTTCTCTTGTCAAGGGAAAAATGAATAGCGGTCATACTTTTGAAAAGATTTTCAATAAGTGAATATTTATAATAATATCAATTTTATAAGAAATTATCAAGAATTTAATGAATCTCAAGTATAAGAGTTATGTCATAATTGACTCGGTAAATTATTTTATTATCTGACACCTTGGTTAAATTATACT
>JASFSK010000052.1:0-13658 GCA_050114455.1 Desulfobacterales bacterium
TTGACGGATTCGTTTTACCGTACCGAGAAGCTGGCTGAGACCTTCGAGGGCATAAAATTCGCATTGCAAAGGGATCAGTAAGGAATTGGCTGCGGTTAGCGCATTGACCGTCAAAAGACTTAGTGATGGCGGGCAGTCCAGGATAATATACTCAAAGGCACTGTCGAGATCGGCGATAAGATTCTTGAGGGTATTTTGTCGGTCGGGATTTGACATCATTTCGACTTCGAATCCGATCAATTCCAGGCTGGAAGGAATTACCTTTAGGGAAGCAATGTCGCTGTCAAAAACCAGGCTTTTCAAACGGGCCTGCCCCAGCATTGCGTGATACAGGGTTTTGTCGACCGAAGAAGTGTCAATTCCCAGCCCCGAGGAAGCATTTGCCTGGGGATCACAATCCACCAGCAGTGTTTGTTTTTCCGACACTGCCAGCGATGCTGACAGGTTGACGGCGGTTGTGGTTTTCCCAACACCGCCCTTTTGATTCGCAATACATATGACTTGTGCCATGGCAGGATGATCTACCATAAATTTTGATGTTTGAAAAGAGGATAAAAGTATGGCAATATACAATCGTTTAAACCCCATTGGGATACACTGAAAAATGGGAAAAGACAAAAAGTTAAGCTGCCTGAAAACTATTTACCATGTCTGACTATTGTGCTGGCGGGCTCGCCCGGGCAGATGTCGCGGTGTTGTGAATAGTAAAATATAAGGCTAATTATTGAGGATTTCATGAATTCCATTCAAAAAATTATTGCTATCAGCTTGCTCTTTACCTTGATATTTGGCAGTCTTTTATTGCCGACAGCGTTTAGCATTACTGTCAAAGAAGAGGAAGACATGTCGCGCCAGATCTTGACTTTGATTCATAAATATTATGATATCGTCGATGATCCGGCCGTGGTTACCTATGTCAATGACATCGGGAATCGAATATTATCCGTTCTTCCCCAACAGCCCTTTAGATACCGTTTTTATGTGATCAATGAGGATGTCTACAACGCATTTGCAACACCGGCGGGCCACATTTTTGTGTATACCGGACTGATAGCTGCCATGGAGGAAGAGGAAGAGCTGGCAGGTATTTTGGGTCATGAGATCGCCCACGTCTACTGCCGCCATATTTCCCAAAAAATCGAACGTTCCAAAAAGATAGGCGTTGCCACACTGGCAGGTATCGCCGCGGGTGTATTACTGGGAGTAGGCGGGGCCGGTGAAGCGGCCAGTGCAGTAACGATGGGGTCGATGGCAGCCGGGCAATCTGCCGAGCTTTCTTACAGCCGTGAAAATGAAATGCAGGCCGATCAGTTTGGGTTAAAATTTACTACCGAAGCAGGGTACAGCGTCAGCGGTTTGTTGAAAATCTTAAAAAAAATTCGTGGTAAAACCTGGTTTGGCTCCGATCAAATTCCTAAATATTTAATGACACACCCGGCCGTTGAGGATCGCATTTCCTATATAAGCTCATGGCTTGAAACATTTCACCGCACATCGAAACCGATTCCGCTGGTAAACCAGGATGCTTTCAACCGGGTGCACACCCGGGTTGAGACAAGCTATGGCGACGAGGAAACCATTTTGAACAAATTCGAGGCCGAAGTCGCCAGAAATCCGCAAGATCCAATGGCCCATCACGGTTACGGACTAATTTTAGCCCGAGCCGGGAAGCGGCAGGAGGCCATTGAACAAATCAGAATTGCTTTAACCAAAAGAGCTTTTGATCCATACATTTTAAGGGATCTGGGATGGGTTTATTTCCTTGATGGTCAGTTTCCACAAGCGCTCAAAACCCTGGAAAGTGCCAGCGCCATGATTCCGGATGATCCGGAATGCCTTTTTTACTTAGGCCGCACCCAGATGGAGATGGGTGAGCTTGCCAATGCAAGCGAAAAACTACTTAAGCTGGTGCGGCAGTATCCGGAATTCACCGAAGCCTATTATTTTTTAGGTCAGAGTATGGGGCAGCAGCAAAAACTGGGCGATGCGCATTATTATCTCGGCGTATTCTATCTGAGGAAGAGAGATTTTAAAAATGCCAAAGTTCAATTTAACCAGGCATTAAAGCATCCCCAGGATGATCAGAAGCGCAAGAAAATTAGGGACTGGTTGGGCCAAATGAGTGGGAAAGGCAAGAAAAAACCAAAATAGCTATGGAACTTAACTGCGGTCAAAACGGGCAAACTGCATGGTGAAGGTACCTCTACCTTGGGTGGCCGATCGCAGCGAGGTCGAATACCCGAACATGTTTGAAAGAGGAACGGTTACCTTGATGACCTGGGATCCTTGTTTGTGGTCTATTGATTCGATTTTTCCGCTTCGAGCGTTTAGGTCGCCGATGACCTCTCCCGTGAACGCTTCGGGTACAAAAACTTCCGCATCCATAATGGGCTCTAAAAGGAACGGCCCCGATTTTGCCAGGGCTTCTCGGCAGGCCATGGAGGCACTGACCGTATAGGCCAGCTCAGTACTCAAAGATTCTTTGTGATTCACGCCGGCAAGCCTGATTTCGACATCCACCACGGGATAGCCCATCAAAGAACCACTCTCCAGTGATTCCAGCGCACCTTTTCGGGCGGCTTCAATAAAGTTTTGCGACAGATTTTCGGGCGTGATATCGGAAATAAACCGATTGCCGGTTCCCCGGGGCAGCGGTATCACTTTTAACTTCACCTCTCCATAAAGACGCTGCCCGGCAATATCTTTATCAAAGACGGCGGAGGCGGTTGCAGAATCCGCTATGGTCTCTCTATAGACCACCTGGGGTTGACCGACGTTGACATTGGTGTTGAATTCCCGCTGCATGCGGCTGGTAATAATTTCAAGATGCAGTTCCCCCATACCCGATAAAATGGTCTGGCCAGTGTCCTCGTCCTGGCGGACCCTCAGGGTCGGATCTTCCGCCATGAACTTTTGCAGAACAGCTTCCATTTTTTCCTGATCGGCATGGGTTTTTGGCTCGACAGCAACCGAAATAACCGGTTCGTAAAATTCAATTTTTTCAAGTAATACGGGATACTCAGCGCTGCAAACGGTTTCTCCGGTGGAAGAATCTTTCAAGCCGACAATTCCCGCGATACTACCTGCCCCGATGATATCAACGCGCTCCCGTTTGTTGGCGTGCATCTGTAAAATACGAGCCAGCTTCTCCTTTTTTTTAAGCGATGGGTTGTAGACATCTTCACCGACCTTCATTCGGCCGCTGTAAACCCTGACAAACGACAACTTGCGACCCTCTGTCATGGATACTTTAAATATTAAGGCGGCTAATGGAGCGGAATCCTTGGCTTTGCATTCAATGATGTCACCGGTGTCCGGATGTGTCCCTTTGATGGGGGGCACATCGATCGGGCTCGGAAGGAATTTGGCGATGGCATCCAACAGGGGCTGGATGCCCTTGTTTTTCAGGGCGGAGCCGCACAGGACAGGAATTAGCTCCAGATGAATGGTGGCCCTTCGGATCGCATCCAATATTTTTTGAGGATCAATTGTTATTTCAGACAGATAAGCTTCCATCACCTCATCGTCATATTCGGCTGCGGCTTCAATTATTTTTTCCCGGTATTCCTCTGCCTTGGGAAGGTATTCGTCACTGATTTCGCTCAGGGTGTAGTCGGCACCGAGAGAATCCTCCTGCCAACTAATTTGCTTCATTTCAATCAGATCGATGACATCTGTAAAGCTTTCTCCCTGACCGACAGGCAACTGGAGCAAGAGCGGATTGGCATGGAGACGTTCTTTCATCATCTCAACGGTTCCATAAAAGTCCGCTCCGATCCTGTCCATCTTATTAACAAACGCCATTTTGGGGACACCGTATTTATCGGCTTGACGCCATACGGTTTCGGACTGAGGTTCGACGCCTTCCACGGCACTGAAAACACCAACCGCTCCGTCAAGCACCCTCAAAGATCGCTCGACTTCGATGGTAAAATCGACATGCCCGGGGGTATCGATGATATGGATTTCAAGATCTTTCCAATGACAGGTGGTGACAGCCGAAGTAATGGTAATGCCGCGTTCCTGTTCATCCGCCATCCAGTCCATTATTGCTTCGCCGTCATGAACCTCACCGATTTTATGGGATCTGCCGGTGTAGTAAAGGATTCGTTCGGTGACAGTGGTTTTACCGGCATCGATGTGGGCGATGATTCCTATGTTCCTGATATTGTTAATTTTATTTTTTTTCTTCATCGAATCAACAACATATTTGCTTCAAGGGGGTATACCAGATCGATATGCCCTGCCAGCGTTTGTACTTCATTTCCGTCAATCAACAGTTTGACGCGTTTGACTTCGGGGACATTCAGTATCAAGGAATTAACCACTGAATATATTGTCAGCAGCTCCGAATTGCATCCGCCGGGATGGTTTTCTCGCACAGCCTGAGAAAAATCGACATAGCAGATGCCATCCGGGACAAGGTATATTGCCCTTAATTGTGTGTCCGCCGCGATCGTGCGCATCAATGTTTTTTGGGGGCCCTTCAATAGGGCTTCAACAATGGATCGAGCATAGTCGAGCGCATCATCCGAATGGGTTACAACCCGCTGTTCGGACATTAGATAATAATAATCCTCATCAGCGAAATAAAGGTGAGCGACGGATTTTTTAGACGGTGCCGACCCGATGGTCTGCAAGGGCATATCCTTTGGGATTTTTTTGGCTTTATCGGCAAATGCGTCCTGGGAAACCAGACAGGCAGCACTTGCGATAAACAATGCGCCGATCGACATCAAGATAATCCGGTTTAGTTTTGATTGGGCGGTGGAAATCATCGGGAATGAATCCAATAAAAAAAGGTTAGCTCGATACTAACCTTTTTATTTGTTTGAAATGGTGGAGCTGAGGGGGCTCGAACCCCTGACCTCATGACTGCCAGTCATGCGCTCTCCCAGCTGAGCTACAGCCCCGCTAACGAACAGATCTCCTAACAAATGGCGGCAGGGGTGTCAATATTTATTGTGATTTTAGCAAAAATTAATTATGTTGAAACCGTCGGCATTTTAGGCCTCGAGAATCTGTTGACAAACATGTGGTTTAAAAATAATATTAAAAGTTTAAGGCATATAAATCATTAATTAGCGATCTATGAACCCTACGAATGACTGAAAATTTGAAAATGAATTCAAAAAATTTTGGATATCCGGGATCAACTGGTCAGCCGGCATCGAACTCAATGGATGCATACAAGGAATTTGATGCTACGGAGCTTTATTGCCCGCGATGCAAACAGTCCGTTTCCGTGCGCAAACGACTTCTTCTGGTGTTGCCGGAAGGGGAAAAATACGAATACCTCTGTGCCAACTGTATGACAACTGTCGGCACCAAAATGGATCGGTTGGCAAAGCCGATGTCTGTGATTGTTTAGGATGGAAACGTTCGATGTATCGATTGGGCATTGTCAAACTCTCCATCTCGCAGAAATTGCTTTTTGTACAAAAATCAGGCGCTCAATCCCTCTGCTCTGACTTCAGTAGCTCCGAAATACTTTGACATCAGTGCATTTCAGGGCTGATAAAATATTAGTGAATTAGAAAGGAATCATATGCTCAGTTTAATGCGAAAACATGCTACATCTTGGCTAATAAAAATCATTTTGGGTGCAATTGTTGTTGTTTTTGTGCTTTGGGGTGTTGGTAGTTGGACGTCCCAGCGGTCGGGTATGGTCGCAGCGGTTAACGGAGAAATGATTACCGTCGAGGATTACCGAGCAGCGTATAAACGATTGATAGAACAGGTGCGACAAAGCTTTGGCAATAACTTAAATGATGAGCTTATTAAAACTTTGCAATTGGAAAAACAGGCCTTAAACCAGCTTATTGATAATATTCTGATGCGTCAGGCAGCGTCTGAACTTGAAATGCGGGTTTCCGATGAAGAGCTGTCCCAATCCATTCGAAATATCAGCGCCTTTCAAACAGCCGGTGTTTTTGATCCCCGCCTTTACCAGGGCGTTCTAAATCGCAATGATTTAACTCCAGAGGCTTTCGAGCTGAGCCAGAGAGATGCCTTGTTGATGAACAAACTGAACAATCTCATCACCGAAAGCGTTAAAGTATCGGATGATGAGGCCAAACAATGGTTTATGTGGAACGACGCCATGGTCAATTTGGATTTTTACCTGATTGAAACAGACCGTTACAAAGATATTTCTGTGTCACCTGAAGAAATTCAGGAATTTTTTGAGTCTCGCAAGGAATCCTACAAAACAGAGCCCGCCTTGAAGGTGTGTTATATCAAGTTCGACCCCAGCGGCGAGGTGTCAAAGGTTGAGATTGCTGATGATGAAATTCAGGCGTATTATGACGATCATCCCAATGAATTTCAAAAGCCTAAAACGGTTGAAGCACGCCACATTTTAATTGAAGTGGATCAGGATGCCGACGCCGAAAAAGTGGCGGCTGCGAAAAGCCGCGTCGAAGACATTCTGAAGAAGGTCCAGGAAGGGCAGGATTTTGCAGAACTTGCTAAACAATATTCAGACGGACCAAGCAAAGACGAGGGGGGTTATCTGGGAACATTTAAACGGGATGCGATGGTTAAGCCTTTCGCAGACAAGGCCTTTTCCATGAAACCCGGTGAAGTTAGCGAGCCGGTGCGCACACGTTTCGGATGGCACCTGATTAAAGTAGAAAAGGTCAATGAAGCCAGCACAACGCCATTGTCCGACGCCCGGGACGATATTTATAAAAAGCTTGCAGATGAACATGCCAAGCGGCTGGCTTATGATGCCGCCGAAGCCGTTTTTGATGCTGCATTTGAAGGCAGTACTCTGGCAGAAGTTGCCGACGATCAACAATTGAAACTCAACACGACTGACTTTTTTACACGCCAGGGGCCCTCGACTGGCATTCAGGACAAAGCGGGATTTGCAAAGGCTGCTTTCGATTTGCCGGAAGATCAGGTCAGTGAAATCCAGGACTTGGGTGATGGATATTATCTGCTGGAGATTGTTGAAAAACAAGCAGCCCGAATTCCGGATCTGGCTGAAGTAAAGGAAAAGGTCAAAGCCGATCTGATCGAACAAAAAAAGAATGACAGAGCAAAGACAGATGCCGAGGCACTGCTGGCCGCCCTAAAAGGCGGACAAGCCATTGATGCGGCGGGTAAACAAATGGATTTGGCACCCCAAAGCACCGGTTTTTTTAAACGCACCGGCTCGATTCCCAATATTGGCTTTGAACGCGAGCTTGCCCGCACGGCATTTGAACTTTCTGAAGAAAACAGTTTTCCCCAGGAAGTTATCCAGGGCAGCAAAGGATTTTACATCATCAAATTCAAGGAACGCAAAGAACCGTCAGCGGAAGACTTTGAAAAAGAAAAAGCAAATATTATCGAAAGGTTGTTGCAGCAGAAACGGGCTGGAGCCCTTAGAGCCTGGCTCGAACAAAAGAAAAACAGCAGTGAAATCGTTATTGAAGACGGGTTTTTGAAAAGCTGAAAATAACGTGGACGATAGCGTGGCTGTGCGTAGGGAGCACAAGCCCTTAAGGAATCAATCAGCTGAAGATAAGGTACTCCGGTTGGCCCTAAAACCAAAGTTTAATCATGACAACTAAAAATCACTATACGACGAAAAAATGCCCCTTTTGTTATGTGCACCTGCCGCTTGATGCACCCTCATGTTCATCTTGTAAGAGAAAAGTCGGTGATGTGGATAAGCTTGGGTTTGCCGATAAGCCGATCGATTGGTGGGGCTATTTAATCGCCACTGTTTTTCTGGTAGGTCTTGCCTTATTTATATGGTGGGCCTTTATTCGTGAATAGGTAGGCCAAATCACCTAGCGCGCGATCATCGC
The DNA here is from genome assembly GCA_050114455.1 of Desulfobacterales bacterium. GTDB lineage: Bacteria > Desulfobacterota > Desulfobacteria > Desulfobacterales > JAFDCJ01 > JAFDCJ01. The sequence goes on from JASFSK010000052.1 coordinate 7,803, forward strand.
CCGTACCATATCACCTGCATTCTCTGCATGGTCTGCGATAGATCCGATAGTTTCGGCAAGCCGGATCATATGAAAAACGGTAATGGTATCGATTTTCATGTTTAGTAATTTTTCTTTGATACCATCTTCCACCTCGTCGGCGTCATGCTCTTGCCGGCGCATGGTATGAACAATATCTTTGACAACATTGCGCTGTTTTTCGGAATACGTTTTGAAGTATTTTCTGGCTTCCAGCACCAGGCGACACATCTCTTCGACGGGATCCATCACCGCATCTACAAGTAAAAAAAAATCTTTCTCAAGCGCCTCCGGTATTCCCGGCTCGGATCTGTAGGAAAGCCAGTCAAGCGCTTCTTCAACCGCATCCAAAACCTTGTCCTGCTCCCGTAAATATCGAAACAACTGAAATTTATCCACCGGCATCAGGGTCCCTTTGGGCAGGTGGCCGCGGATGCGCCGCTTTATAGAGTCGGCTTCACTTTCCAGCTTGTCGACCTCAAGCCTAAACTCCTCAAACGCCTCACACTGGTCTGTGATATGGCATTCAATGGCTTGCTGAAAAGCCCAGGCGCACTCTTTTACCTTTTCAGCATGCTCCTGCAATCCCTCGAACGGGGATGTCATAAACAGTGAAATAAAAGGTAACCGCATAATACCTCCATTACCATTCAGGTCAGATATCGGGCCGACTGTTGCTCGAGAATACTGTGAGGTATCATATCGATAAACCGGGACGGCCGATCCAGCACCATTCCCAGCATTCTGTCATATACCTGGCTCGGATAGGTAAAAATCAAATTTTCCCGAGCCCGGGTGGCCGCAACATACATCAGACGCAGCTCTTCTTCGAGATCTTCCTCTTTGGACAAAGCGTGGGCCGATGGAAATCGCCCATCCAGTGCCCAGATAATGAAGACGGTGTGCCATTCCAATCCTTTGGCGGAGTGAATCGTGGAAAGCGTTAACCGGTTATCAGTTCGGGAGTCGGTTGTAAATGTATCGCCCATGCTGGTATTGGGGGGTTCAAGCGCCATATCGCTCAAAAAAACAGATAGATCACTGTAACGTTCCATAATTGCAAGCAGCTGTTCAAGGTCTTTCGCCCGTTTGGGATGATCGTCATACTTGGCTTTTAAAACCGGCAAATAGTAATTAATAACAGCTTCCCCAAGTTTTGCAAGAGACAGTTGGTGAAGACCGGGCGTCAAGAAAAGTTTTTTAAGTTTCTCTAGGCCTCTGGCAGCGCCGGATTGAATTTTAACGGACGCGAGGCCGGTGTAACCGGATGCTTTTTGCTGAACAGATTCATAGATTCTTTGGGCCGACGCCGGGCCTATTTTTTCTATGAGTAGAAGGATTCTATACCAGCTAATGCGGTCATTGGGGTTGGAAATAACTCGTAGATGCGCCATCACGTCTTTGATGTGTGCGGATTCGACGAACTTGAAGCCGCCGACTTTGACAAACGGAATCTGTTCCCGGTTCAATTCAATTTCAAGATCAAAGGAATGGTAACCCGCCCGAAACAACACCGCAATTTTATCGAGGGCAATTCCCTGTCGGCGTAGCTGTCGAATTTTGCTGACCACAAAAAGAGATTGGCCATTTTCGCCGACTGTGTCAATTAGTTGGGGTTTCGATCCACCGGTTATTCGAGTAAAAAGTGTTTTGGAATATTTTTCTTTTGCCTGTCCGATGATAATATTGGTGAGATCCAAAATAGGCTGAACACTGCGGTAATTTTCTTCCAGGGAAATGATGCGTGTTCCAGGAAACATCTTGGGAAATTGCATGATATTTCTGAAATTGGCGCCTCTGAAAGCATATATGCTCTGGGAGTCGTCTCCGACGACCATGATATTTTCATTGGCACCGGTGAGATTGTAAAGTATATCGGCCTGGATCTTATTGGTGTCCTGGTATTCATCGACCATTATATACCGATAGGATGAAGAAATTCGATTGCGGATATCCGGATATAATTTTAAAAGCTGCTGCAGATAAACCAGAAGATCATCGAAATCGAGTAAATGATGTTCACGCTTGTAGCTTCGATAGCTCTGCTGAATGTTAACGATTGCGTCCAGATCAGGTTCCAAATGCGGATAGTTGTTGTAAACCACATCCTCAATGGATATCATTTTGTTGACGGCGCGGCTAAAAATATTTGCCAGCGTGTGCTTTCTCGGAAATGATCGTTGCTTGGCGACCGCACCCAAATCTTTTCGTAGGATGCCGATCAGCGCTTCGGCATCAACCCGGTCAAGAATGGCAAAACCGGGTTCGAAGCCCATTGCGGAAGCATATTTTCGCAGAATAATATTGCCAAATGAATGAAACGTACCGCCAGCCACTTTTTCACATCTGCGATCCAACAGCTTGGCCGCCCGCAGAAGCATTTGCTGGGAGGCCTTGCGGGTGAATGTCAGAAGAAGAATGGAGGCAGGAGAAATACCGTTTTCAACTAAATGTGCGACCCGATACGTCAGTGTTCGCGTTTTGCCGCTGCCGGCTCCGGCAACTACCAACAGGGGACCCTCGGTTGTTTGGACCGCCTGCAGCTGGGAAAGATTAAGATGCTCTTCATACCGGATACGAAACCTACCGTCACCATTAAAAAGAGAAGTTTGCTTTTGCATATGATTGTTTGGAAGAACAGCACATCAAAACTTCAGTGGGTTGGCCTTCCTGATTCGCTTTCACCCCCCAGTAAAATTATTATCGGCCTATCATACATATTGCCTTGATTTTGTCAATCTTCCGTTGGATTTCTTTTCTTTATTACTGCTTATATTGACTTTATCAATATTATGTATTACCCTTCTTATTAACTACAACCCAGTAGATAAATTTGAAGTAATACTAGAGGGAGGAATTATCCATGAAGAATCTGCAAAGTCAACTGAAAACCGTTTCCAAGTCTCTGGCGGCACTCTCCAAACAAGTTGATAAAATCTCGAGTCAAGTCGGAAAGAGCACCACGGCAAAAAAGTCAACAGCGAAAAAACCGACAGTGAAGAATACTGCCGCCCAAAAAACCGCAGCGGCCGGTGGCAAAACCGTTCTTGACACGGTATACGATGCGATCAAGAGAAGTAAGAAAGGTGTGACGGTTGCTCAATTAAAGACCAAAACCCAGCTCGATGCCAGGCAGCTGAGCAATGCACTCTACAAACTTTCGAAAAAAGGCATGGTCCAAGCCCCCTCCCGCGGCCTATACCTGAAGAAATAATATCTACCTGCAGCACGCGGGTTACTCAAAAATAGTCTTCAATCGACTCATTGGTTTCAGTGAAGATTGAGGACTTTTTTTGTTGCTGGCCATGCAGGCAGAGACGGGAATTTTTTATTGGAATTCAGTGATTCTGTATTGCCTATTGTCGAGCGGTTTGGTATGGTAACTGGCTATTTCATCTCGAGAAAGGATAGCCAATGACCAACCAGGTGAGTACTGCCGGTCTCTTCCATAATATATGGGATTTTTTTTCTTCAGTTAAACTAACAATTGTGCTTCTCTTGAGCCTGGCCGCTACATCCATTGTCGGCACCCTGATTCCACAAAATGAAGACCCGGCCGCTTATTTTAAAGCGTTCGGGGGATATTTATTCCGTTTATTCAGTATCCTGGACCTTTTCGACATGTATCACTCTTGGTGGTTTCAGCTGTTGCTGATTCTGCTGACCATCAATATCATTGTTTGCTCCATCGACCGGATGTCAAGCAATCGACGGATATTATTCGCGAAAAATCCTGCTTACAAGCTACCGAGATTTCGAAATCTCAAACGCAATGAAAAATTTGATGAACGCCGATCGCCGGAGCAACTGAAAAATATCTACCAAAAGCTGGTAGCCCGCCATTTTCATTCCAGCCATGTTGAACCCACCGAAAAGGGATTTGCCATATTCGGCGAAAAAGGACGATGGACCCGTTTTGGTGTCTATACCGTCCATTTTAGTGTGGTCTTGCTATTGATCGGGGGCCTGATCGGGTCTATTTTTGGATTTGATGGGTATGTCAATATCCCGGAGGGTGAAAGCACCCAACGCATTCAGATACGCAACAGTGCAGAGTCCTTTACCCTCCCTTTTGAGATCCGCTGTGATGATTATTCTGAAAGTTATTATGAGAACGGCACGCCCAAGGAGTTTCGATCAAGTCTAACCATTCTTGAAAACGGAACTGCGGTGGCAAAAAAAGATATTCTTGTGAATGATCCCCTGCACTATAAAGGAATACGGATCTACCAATCCAGTCGTGGAACCATACCGTCAAATGAATGGGTGTTAAGCTTTACCAGCCGCGAATCCGGCAAGGTCTACACCCAAAAAACCAGTGTCGGGCAACCGGTGGTAATCCCGGAAGACCTGGGGAGCTTTGTTATCAGGGACTTGGTGCGCTCATACAAATTCAAAGGCCATGATGTTGGCGACGCTATGATCGGCACTTTGACACCCGTCGATGGAGACCCTATCGAGGTTGCCCTGCCACTGCGGTTTCCCAGTTTTGACAAGATGCGCAAGGGCGATGTTATGATCGCGGCGGTCGAGAATGTGCCGCGCTTTTATACTGGTCTCCAGGTAAGCCGCGATCCCGGTGTGTGGGTCGTTTACTGCGGGTTTATTCTGATGATTATCGGCTGCTACATCACTTTTTTCATGTCTCATCAGCAAATCTGCGTTGAACTCGTCCAATCCGGAAAAAAAACCGAAGTCATTGTGGCGGGTACGGCCAACAAAAATAAAACCGGGATGGAGGCGAAAGTCAATGGATTTGCTGGCAAACTTGCAAGAATAGAGGAAAAATAATGAACAATTCCAATATATTATCTATAACGACCTTTGTTTACGGTCTGGCAGGATTCTGCTATATCGTTGCTTGGATATTCAAAAAACCGACAGTGGGTAAAGCGGGCACCTGGATTGCCGTATTAGGATTGGCCGGCAACACTGCCGGCATCGCTCTGCGCTGGGTGGAATCCTACCAGTTGGGTATTGGTCATGCACCATTGTCCAACCTCTATGAGTCTTTGGTGTTTTTTGCAGGCACCATCGTTCTGATTTACCTTTTTATCGAGCGAAAGTATCAAAATCGAGTGATCGGTGCGTTTACGACCCCTATTGCCTGCCTGGCGATGGCCTATGCCTCTCTAAAGCCCGGAATTCCCAGCGCCATCCAACCCCTTGTCCCGGCCTTAAAGAGCAACTGGCTGATTGCCCATGTGATAACCTGTTTTATCGGCTATGCTGCTTTTGCCCTGGCCTTTGGTGTCAGCGCCATGTACTTGATCAAAAAGGGCCGTGACGCCGAACCGATTACCTGGATCGAAATTCTCAAGCCCTTGACACTGTTTTTTTTATCAACTCTGTTCAGCCGGATTCTTTTTGTGCCCAACTGGGCATTCGCTGTCCTTGTTGCGATTCCAATCTGTCTTGTATTTTATGGGATCGTTTTCATTGCTCGCAAAATGTCGGCAGAATCCAAAGCCAGATTGCTGGACCGGTTTCCAAATCCACGGATTTTAGATGAGCTGGGCTATCAACTTATCTTGCTGGGCTTCCTTTTTTTATCCGTCGGCATCATCACCGGTGCCGTTTGGGCTAATTCCGCCTGGGGACGCTATTGGGGCTGGGATCCCAAGGAAACCTGGTCCCTGATCACCTGGTTTGTTTATGCCACTTTGCTGCACGCCCGTCTGACACGAGGATGGCACGGTAAACGTATTGCCTTTCTTTCCATGGTCGGGTTTGCCGCGGTCTTGTTCACCTATTTCGGTGTGAATCTTTTACCCGGACTGCACAGCTACGGATCGTTTTGATGACGGATTTTGCTTGACAAAAACAGGACCGATACGG
>JASFSK010000053.1:0-13560 GCA_050114455.1 Desulfobacterales bacterium
GTAGATGCTGAGGCACCAAAATGGCTTTGATATCACCTTTTTTTAGGATGACCTCAAAAAATCCACGCAGAGCCCCTAAAAGGTCCTTTTCTTTTACATCAATTTTGGCCGTAATCGCCATTGGTATCTCCGGTACTTGTTAATAGTTATTTGTTATTCGCTATTTGGCATCGCTATCAGTCCAACTGCCGATCTTGCTTCGAGATCTTCCTAATAACCCTTAATAAACAACGAATAACTCTCCATTTTTCCCTCTACCCTCTGTTCAATTCTTTCCATTCCGCACTCCGCATTCCGACTTCCGCATTCAAATCACCATCTTCAATTTGGCCTGACTCGGCCCCAGGGCCTTAACCTGGGTCACCAAATCCCGCATTATCTCCGCAAACTGAATGCCGTCGCTGGCACCAATCCAGGTTAATCGCAGCCGTTGTTGATCAAAACCGAATTGTGGCAGAATCTCTTTGAGCAGCTTAATTCGCCGGCGAGCCTTGTAATTTCCGTTGATATAGTGGCAATCACCGGGGTGGCAGCCACTGACCAGGACGCCATCGGCGCCTTCTAAAAAGGCCTTGATAATATACTGGGGGTCCACCATGCCGGTGCACATGACTCGGATCAAACGAACATTTTTAGGGTAGGACAATCGGGAAGTCCCGGCCAGATCCGCTGCGGTATACGTGCACCAGTTGCAAACAAAAGCAATGATGGTCGGTTGAAAATCTTCCATGAGGGCCTCCATCCTTCGTTACTCGTTACTGGATACTGGATATTGGATGCTGGATACTCGTTACTCGATACTATATATTCGATCCCGAATCATGGATGCTCGATGCTGGATATTTCAAAATCAAGGATAATCTCATTTCCCAATATCAATCCGCGAAGCATTGCATTAATCCTTCGCACTCTCTCGCCTTCTAATCTTCTTATATCCTCACTTTCCATCCATTCCCACTTCGTCATTTCAATATTCCCCCTGACCCTATGCCCTCTGCGCTCGGCTCTATGCTTTGTCCATTCCAACTTCCGCCTTCCCACTTCCACTACATTCCCACTGCGTCCAAGGCATCCATAATACCCTCAAATTCAGCGTAGAGTTGTTTTGATTTAAAATGCCTGACTTGGGCCGCAGCACTGGGACAAAATCCGGCACAACTGCCGCATCCTTTGCAAAGTGCTTGATTGACAACTGATACTAAATGGCGTTTGTCAAACTCAATGGCACCGTAAGGGCACAACCCGATGCAGGTTTGGCACCCTGCACATATATCCGGATCAATCCACGCAATGGCTGAGGGAACTTCCACTCTGCCCAGTGTGGCGAGAGAAAGCGCTTTAGCGGCTGCACCGGATGCCTGGGCCACGGCGTCCGGGATATCTTTGGGTGACTGGCAGGCCCCGGCTATAATCACACCGTCGGTGGCCGTATTCAGAGGCCCCAGCTTGGGATGTTCTTCCAGAAAAAAGCCGTCCGCTCCCAGGTTGACACCAAAAACCCGGCCGACTTCAGCGGCATCCTGACGAGCCTCCATGGCGACGCACAAAATCACCATATCCACCGGAAGGCGTAGACGGGTACCTAAAAGGGTATCCTCTGCAATGGCAATGAGTTTACCCGCCTCTTCCGCCCGGGTGGCCTGATCGGTTATCTCCGCCACTTTCCCTCTGATAAAATGGGTACCTTCCTCCTGGCAGCGACGATAAAACTCTTCATAACCTTTGCCATAGCAGCGCTGGTCAATATAAAAATCGTAAACTTTTGTCTCATGTCCAACCTTTTCCTTGATCAGGTGGGTATATTTGAGCGCATACATGCAGCAAACCCGTGAGCAGTACTCGTGGTAGTTCACATCCCGGCTGCCGACACAGTGTAAAATCGCCACACTTTGCGGAGCTCTGGCAAATTCGCCCTTCTCATCGCGGATAAGAATTTGGCCTCCCGTGGGTCCGGTGGCATTGCTGAGACGTTCAAATTCAAGGCTGGTAAAGACATTGGGATAAATTCCGTATCCGTACTGTTTCATTCGAGTGGGATCGAACGTATCGTATCCGGTGGCTAGAATGATGCTGCCGACCGTCACCTCAATTTCCCGGGGTTTCATGGCATGATCGATGGCGTTGGCCTCACAAACCCGCACACATTCCATGCATTCGCTGCAAATACCGCAATTGAGACATCGCAGCGCTTCCTGTCGGGCTTCGGCTTCGGAAAAATTCAAGTCGACTTCCCCGAAAGACCCAATTCTCTTCCGAATGTCTTGATGCTGAGATATGGCCCTCGTCCCAGGGATAATATCTTCTGGTATTTCCTGCCAGTTCTGACGTGCAGGTTCCTGTTCGGCCGAATCCTCGGTGTCCTGCGAAAGATCTTCTTTATCGATGAATCGTATAATAGCTTCCACGGCTTTGTGGCCGGCTGCGACAGCCTCTATAACCGATGCCGGACCGCTGACGGCATCGCCGCCGGCAAAGACATGGGGGATGCTGGTCTGCGCGGTATCGGAATTGACCTGAATGGTATCCCATTTGGTGAGCTGTAAATCCGGCTCTCGATCGGCCCATGAGGTGTCGATCTGCTGGCCGATGGCCGGAATAACGACATCACACTCGATGACAAACTCGGATCCCTCCACTGGCACGGGCCGCTGTCGTCCGCTGGCATCGGGGGGACCCAGAGTAGTTTTGAGGCATTCAAATCCCGTGACTTTACCCTTTTCAGTGCGTATTCGATAGGGTGCTGTCAGGAATATAAAATCGACCCCTTCCTCTTTGGCACCTTTTATTTCTTCAGCATAGGCCGGCATCTCTTTTTCCGACCGGCGGTAGACCACCGTGACGAATTCAGCCCCGAGACGTTTTGTCACCCGGGCCGTATCTATGGCGACATTCCCGCCGCCGATAACCACCACTCTTTTTCCGGGTGACGATTTTTTACCCAGATTAACCTCTCTTAAAAAATGGAGGGCATCTATAACGCCGGTTGTGTTCTTTTCTGCGGTTATTCCCAAATTCATTGATTTTTGGGCCCCAATCCCCAAGAAGACAGCCGAAAAGCCTTCTTCTTTCAGGTTATGCAGTGTAAAATCGGTTCCGAACCGGACCCCGGTGCGGGTTTCCACTCCCAAGCGGAGTATATAATTGATTTCTTTGTCCAGTTTGGCAGGCGGCAGGCGGTAATCCGGAATACCCGTCCGGAGCATGCCACCCAATTTATCAAGTACGTCGAAAATTTTGACCTGGAAGCCTTTCAACCTCAAATAGTATGCTACCGTCAGACCGGCCGGACCGGAACCCACCACGGCAATCTTCTCGGGTCGATCTTTGATTTCCGGCAGCGGCAACTCATCCTGGTCGACCCGATCGGCTGCAAAGCGCTTCAGGTCTCTGATGGCGAGCGGCGCATCAACTTCTGCTCTGCGACACTCGCTTTCACAGGGGTGGGGACAGACCCGCCCCAGTACACCCGGCAGGGGGAGCCGCTCCATAATAAGTTGAATCGCCTTCTGATACTTGCCTTGGGCGATAAGCTGAACATATCCCTGGACGTTTATGCCGGCCGGACAGGAGAGCACGCAGGGTGCCCGATCCTTTTTATCAATGCAAAATGTGATCGGAACCGCCTGGGGAAAGGATCTGTAGATTGCCTTTCTCTCCCCCAATTTTTCATCCCATTCGTTTGGCACCGCCACCGGGCAAACACTGATGCATTCCCCGCACCCGGTGCAATTTTCTTCTTTCACATAGCGGGGCTTGCGAAGGATTTTCACCGTGTAATTGCCAATGTATCCCGAGACCTCTTTTACTACACTGAAAGATAACAATTCCACATTCTGATTCTGAGCGACTTCGACCATCTTAGGCGTACCAATGCAGGCAGCACAGTCAAGGGTGGGAAATGTTTTATCGAACTGCAGCATATGACCGCCGATAGTGGTATCTTTTTCCACCAGATAGACCTTGTGACCGGAATTGCCGATATCCAACGCGGCCTGCATTCCTGCGATGCCGCCGCCCACAACGAGGGTATCCGGATGGACAGATACTTGCCGGGTTTCCAGTTCATGATGGTAGTTGACCCGGTTGATGGCAGCGGCTGCCAGGGTCTTGGCTTTGCGGGTGGCCTCCTCCTCATCCTCCGTCACCCAGGAAACCTGCTCGCGGACAGAGGCCATCTGAAACATATAGGGATTGAGCCCGGCGCGCTGGCAAGCCCCCTGAAAAGTCTTTTCATGCAGCCGCGGTGAACAGGAAGCGACAACAACCCTGTTCAATCCGTATTTTTTGATATCCTTTTCGATCATCTCCTGTCCGGGATCCGAACACATAAACTTGTAGTCACAGGCGACTGCTACATTCGGCAGTTTGCGAGCAAATGCCGCGACTTCTTCCACCCGGACTTTGTAAGCGATATTAATCCCGCAATGACAGATATAAAAACCGATCCTTATCATCATCGGCCTCCCGGCATTTCATCGTTTGAATTAGAAGCAGATCCGTACACCGGCAGCTTTAACGTAAAAGTAGCCCCTTCGCTCGGGCGGCTTGCCACATCAATGCTGCCGTGATGCCGGTCCATAATTCCGTAAACAGTCGACAGGCCCAGTCCGACCCCAAATGCTGCATTTTTTGTCGTAAAAAAGGGTTCAAATATATATGGAAGATCGTCCGGCGCGATACCGTTTCCGGAGTCTTTTACGGAAATCACCGCCAATTGTTGCCCGGTCTCATGGCGAGCCTCCAGAGTTAAAATTCCCCCACCCGGCATCGCGTCGATGGCATTGAATATCAGATTGATAATGCATTGCTGCAGTTGGTTGAAATCGCCATTAATAGGGGGGATATCGGATTGAATGGTTGATTCGAGGCGGATTTCGCTCAGTTCTAGCTTGTGTTGGCTTAATATAATGCATCGCTTGATTAGCTTTTCGACCCGGACTTTCCCAAATGCAGGCGGTGACATGCGGGAGAAATTAAGCAGGCTCGACACGATCAGGGAACATCGCTGGGTTTCGGTCTCCACCAGTTCCAAATACCGTTTAAATTTTTTTACCCGTTTTTCATCCAGCTGATCCTCTTTCAGGATGCGGATCATCAGGCGCAGATAATTTAAGATGCCGGACAGAGGGTTGTTGATTTCATGAACGACACTGGCCGCCAGCCGACCCAATGACATCATTTTATCCTGATGGAGGATACGGGTTTGATCGGCTATTTCATGTTCAAGTTTGCGGAGTTCACGCAGGTCTCTGAAGAAGCAGACCAGTCCGTTTTTACGATCCTGATTGAACAGCAGACTGGCCGAAACCTGAACCGGGATTTCACGGCCGGATTTCTCCATTAAATGAGTTTCGTAAAGAACCAACCGGTTTTGACCGCCATAATTTTTTGCGCATAATTCTTCCTTGAAGCGCACTGCCATACCGGCGGGAAAAAATTGGTCGAATTTCATACGATGGATTACGTCTGTTTTTGAATAGCCCAGCATCTGCTCCATGCTCTGGTTGTAAGTGACCACCGTGTCATTTTCATCACATCCCAGAATGCCATCCATAGAGCTGTCAATGAGGTTTCGATTAAACGTAATGGATTTGAAAAGCTCCTGGATTGTTGCGGCCCGTTCCTTTTCCAGCAATTCGGTGTAATCTTTCATCTGTTTGCGGGATGTAAATCGCTCTTTGGCCCGTCTCAGGGCAAGATGCAGGGCTTCATCGCCGATCGGTTTAGTAACAAAGTCTGATGCATCAAGTTGTAGGGCTCGAATGGCAAGATCCATCTCGCCAAAGGCTGTGGCGACGATAACTTCAATGTCCGAAAACTTTTTCTTGATGGTCTCCAGTACCTGGAGCCCGTCCATACCCGGCATGCGGATATCCGTAATTACGATGTGAGGATAACCGGTTTGGCAGAGCTGTAGCCCGGTTGCGCCATCAGCTGCGGTTTCGACCGAATAACCGGCGTCCTGAAGGGCAATGGCCATTACCTCTCGGATATCTTCTTCATCGTCGATCAGGACGATTTTCCAGATTAATTGGTTAGCCATGGACAATATCTTTTTTAATTTTTAAAGGCCGTCGAAGAAATTAGAACGGGACTTTCGATGTCATATCCGGAATCTCTGGCGATAACAGGACACTTAACCTTAAACAGGAAAAATATATTTTCAGATCTATCGCTCAAAGATTCGTAATTCCCCTGTCCTTTCGATACGATAAGATCGGCAGCCTGGTAGTAGTTCAGCATTTCAGGAGAGCATTGTGAAAGGATGGTTGCAGGAGCGTCAGATCCATTGGATATTATGGTGGCCACTTTATTTAAACCGACTTGGAACGCATCATCCAATGTTGCATCGTTTATGATTGGCTTTTCTCTGACCACCAATACAATTTTCAATTTTTTAATCTGAAGAATCTGTTCAATGAGTATACGATCGAAAACAATTTCTCCTGCATTGTCGGCAATATATAAAATTGTAGAAGACCGTGCGACACTTTCTTTAAATTTGTGGTATTGTTTGCGATCAAGTTGATATCCTAGACCATCCTCCACTATGGAATAAATGCCGCCATATTCAGCTTGGGCACCTAAATCAATGGCATTGCCGGCAATGGCCAGCCGGCAGGCTGTTTCTAAAGTATCATTTGAATTGTCAACCATGTCATTGATGCGGGTATAGAGAGACATAGCTGATTTATTTGCTAATTTCTTTGCTTCCATATACGGATCATTATTACCGGTAATTTCGTAAACAATCCGGTACACCTGTTGGGCGATTTCAGGCGGGGTGACACTCAACATCAGATCCGGAATCATCATTGACACCGAATCCAATACACGTCGATGAATAATTTCATTGTCAGTCGTCATTCTTGCCGATGCCAATGCTTGCCTGAAAAAGCAGGGTATGCAATCAAGGTATGTTTTCATGTAGTCAACTTTGAAGCTTTAAAAGCGCTAAAAGCAAAGATGGTACGATTTTCTCATTTAATAAAATAAAGCATGGAGCGTGCCATATGGCGATATCCCCTAAAAGTCATTTTAAATTAGTCGCTTATCTTAATTTCTCTTTGGAAGGCAGGGCTAATTTGATCTTAAATTTAGAAAAATTGCGAAATTTATTTCGCAAAATTGCGAAATTTTGTGCTAAGGAAAAACAAAACCCAATTGCGAAATTGAATCGATCCGTCTGTTGCAACGTTTGGGTCCAGTCAAGTTGGCACAGCCACAGACATTTGGGTTGCATCAGGATTTAAGACACATCATTGTTCTGCATTTTGTGCCACCGCCTTAAACTGAAGATACGAACACCATCTTTAAGTAAAGTTTACGAGGTCGTTAGAGATGTCTATAAAAATCAGGTTATTATTTATTTTGTTAGCATGTTCTATCTTTCCGATGATTTTTGTCGGGATGCTGGGGTATTTTAATGCCAAGAAAGCATTGGAGAACACACGGATAGAAGCGCTGAAAAGCATTGCCTACTATAAAGCGCAAAAGATTGAAGATTTTTTCAGTGAACAAAAAAAGCATATAAGAATAGCTCAACGAAGGCCAAATATTAAAAAAGGTGCATCTCTGCTTGCCGGATACACCGGGGGCTCAAACAGTTCTGACTATGAAACGATCCGCGAGGAGCTGGACGAGACCCTCAAAATGTACCTGCCGGTTTATGATTATACCAATGTCTTGCTGGCAAATTCGCAAGGTAATATCATCTATGTTTTAAATAGACATGCGGCATTAAAGGATGTGGACCATATCCAGCCTGAACTTTGGGAAAAAGCCTTTAAGGAGGGCAAAAAGGAAATCTACTTATCAGATATTTTCAAGAGCAGACACCAGGCAGGCCAATATTCTGTATATATCTCCGCTCCGGTCCACAATTCTGATCGACAGTTTGTTGGCGTGATTGTTTTAGAAGTTGATTTGGCATCCATATTTCATTTTGTTCAGGATTCGACCGGAATGGGAGAAACCGGGGAAACCTTAATTGCCAGAAAAGAGGATGACGCAGCGCTGTTTCTCAACCCTCTTAGACATGATCCGGATGCAGCCTTGAAAAGAAAAGCTGTTTTTGGACAACGTCAGGCATTACCCATTCAAAACGCATTGGACGGGAAGGCCGGATATGGAATTTCCACAGATTATCGCGGCAATAAGGTGATCGCAGTTTGGCAATACATGCCTTTGCTGGATTGGGGAATCGTTGCCAAGATAGATACTGCTGAAGCTTTTGAATCCGCCACAACGCAGAGGGATTTCCTCCTCATCCTCGTCATAGCCGTTATTATATTGAGCATATTTTTAGCTCATCTCGTCGCAAAATCGATTTCCGACCCGATTCAGATCCTTCAGAAAGGTTCAGAGGAGATCGGCAGAGGCAATTTAGACCTTAAAGTCGGCACCGATGCAAAGGATGAAATCGGCCGGCTCGGGCGCGCCTTCGACCAAATGGCGGAAAAATTGAAGATCGTCACAGCCTCACGAGATGAGTTAAATCATGAGATAGATGAACGCAAAAAGGCGGAAAGAGAACTGCTGTTCACTAGATTTTGCATTGATCATGCCAATGACATGCTTTATTGGGTTGATCCGGAAGGAAGGATCGTTGATGTCAATGATACCACTTGTACTAAACTTGGATTTTCAAAAGAAGAATTTGTGTCGATGGGTGTGGAAGATGTCGATCCTTTTACACCGATGGAAGAGTATGGCCAAATTTGGCAGGTTCTAAGAAAGCGTGGAAGCTTGAAAGTCGAATCCGTTCACCAAGCTAAAGATGGAAAAGCGATCCCGGTGGAAATCACACTTAATCATATTACGTTTGACGGCAAAGAATACAACTGTGCTTTCGCCCGTGATATCACGGATCGCAAGAAAGCTGAAAAAGAACTTCAAAAGAGCATGAACAAGCTTGATGAACGTGTAAAAGAATTAAATTGTCTTTTTGAAATTTCCCGTTTGGTTGAAAAGCGGAAATTTACTCTCGATGAAATACTTCAGGGAATCATTGATCTCATACCGCCTGCGTGGCAGTATCCGGATATCACCTGCGCCAAGATTGAATTAAAAGGGAAAGCACTGAAAACGCAGAATTTTACGGAAACCAAGTGGCAGCAGGTCAGCGACATCCTTATCCACGCAGTGTCAAGCGGTAAATTGATGGTTTGTTACCTCGAGGAGCGGCCGCAAAGCGATGCAGGTCCTTTTCTAAAAGAAGAGCAGACGTTGCTCGATGCCATTGCTGAGCGAGTGGGGAGAATTATAGAACGCAAATGGGCGCAAGATGCGTTGCATAAAAGCGAAGAAAAATTCCGAGAGCTGATGGAAAATATGCATAGCGGCGTAGCTGTTTTTGAAGCTGTTGCCGACGGCGATGACTTTGAACTCAAAGATCTTAACAGTAGTAGCGAAAAAATTGAAAAAATCGATAAAGAAAAAGTAATCGGCCGCCTTGTCACCGATGTCTTCCCTGGCATAAAGGACCTCGGAATCTTTGATGTCTTTCAAAGCGTCTGGAAGACCGGCAAACCTGAATATTTCTCCGGCGGTGTATACCAAGATCATCGAACGCGTCCCAGCTGGAGAGAAAGTTATGTCTATAAACTATCCTCCGGAGAAATCGTCTCGGTTTATCAAGATGTCACCAAGCAAAGACTGGCGCAAAAAGCATTGGAAGAAAGCGAGAAAAGGTTTCGCGATTTGGTTGAAAACTCACTGACCGGAATATCCATCGTTCAGAATAATCGAGTGGTCTATCAAAACCAGGCACAGGAGAAACTTCTGGGCCCTTTACCACGGTCATACTTACTGGCTGATTTTCGAAAAATCCATGCTGATGATGTTGAATCGATCAAACGATTGAGTCAGAGGATAGACAAAAGAGAAATTCAATCCCTCGAGACAGATTTTAGGTTTTATCCCCAGGGCACGAATAAACGCAGCAAGAATTTAAAGTGGGTTTACTGTCGGGCTTTATGGACTGAATATAGAGGCAAAGAAGCGATATTGGTCAACATGATTGATATGACCGAAGCCAAGGAATTGGAGCATCTTTTGACCATCCAGGACAAAATGGCGTCGCTGGGCCGCGTCGCAGCCGGTATGGCGCATGAAATACGAAATCCCTTATCGGGGATTAACATTTACCTAAACACGCTTAAAAAGCTTCATCACAAGAATGGAAGTGAGGAAAAAGTCAAACAAATCCTGGGACAGATCCAATCGGCTTCCCGCAAAATTGAATCTGTTATCCGCAGGGTGATGGATTTTGCCAAACCCGGAGAACCCAAGTTGACCTTAATAGATCTGAATAGACCGGTGACGGAAGCCATAGACCTCAGCGCCGTTACCTTGCGAAAAAGCGGTATTGCGATTGAAAAAGTGTTGTCTGAGAATTTGCCCCATTGCAATGCCGACCCAACTCTGATTGAGGAGATGGTCATGAATTTACTGAATAATGCCGCCGGCGCCATGAAAACGATGGAAGAGGGCAAGAAAATCGTTGTAGCCTCAACCGTGGAGGGTGATGGTATTATTATTACGGTTTCAGATTCAGGCCCGGGCGTAGCAGCTGAAATCAAAGATCAGATATTCGATCCCTACTTTACAACGAAATCGGATGGTACCGGCATCGGCCTTAGCATAAGCCATAGAATTGCTACGGACCATGGTGGATCTTTAACTGTTTCAGACAGTGATTTAGGTGGCGCTGAATTTCGGATCGAAATACCAACCAATAAGTCGATAGGAGCAGAACGATGTCCATGATAAAATATTCAATTTACATTGTTGATGATGAGCAAACGATCACTGATAGTGTCACCATGGCCCTTGAGGATAACTACCGGATCAAAGCCTTTTCGGATGCAGAAACGGCTATTGCACACTTAGAAAAAGATACGCCAGATCTGATTCTGCTCGATATTGGATTACCGGGTATGAATGGGATCGATGCGCTACGCCACATCAAAGATGTTTACCCGGATATTCTGGTTATCATGATCACAGCCTATGAAGATGTCGACACCGTCATTTCGGCTATGAAACTGGGCGCTTATGATTACGTCGTCAAACCGCTTTATATGGATGGCTTGGAAGTCACCGTGGGAAATGCCTTGGAGACCATCCGGTTAAGAAAGGAGGTTCGGACACTTCAAGAAAAGCATCTAAAGGAGCACATCCCCTGTTTTATCGCCGAAAGCAATGCCATCCAGGATGTGATGGAATTTATTAAAATGGTGGCCCAAAGTCCGGATACACCGATTCTTATCATGGGTGAGACCGGAACCGGCAAGGAATTGCTTGCCAGTGCCATTCATTATAACAGTCCTAATTTTAAAGCCCCGTTTGCTACCGTGAATTGCGCCGCCATTCCCAAGGATCTGATTGAGAGTGAGCTTTTCGGCTATGAAAAGGGCGCTTTCAGTGGTGCCGGGGCTTCCGGTAAGAAAGGGCTCATCGAGGAAGCCGCCGGCGGAACCCTTTTTTTGGACGAAGTTGGTGACCTCAGCCTGGAAGCCCAGGCCAAGCTGCTGCGGTTTCTGGAACTCGGTGAATTTTACCGGGTTGGTGGAACCAAGAAACACCATATAAATACCCGTGTGATTTCAGCCACAAATAAGGATGTAGACCGGATGATTGCGGACGGCCGGTTTAGAAAAGACCTGTATTTTCGCTTGGGCGTGATAAACGTCAAAGCGCCATCTTTAAACGAGCGCCTTGATGACATCATCCCATTGACGAAGTATTTTTTAGAGGAATTCAGCTGCAAGTTTGACAAAAAATTTACCGGGATTTCCTCAGACGCCGAAACCGTCTTAAAAACTCATAATTGGATAGGCCATGTGCGAGAATTAAAAAATCTTATTGAAAGAGCGGTTCTGACGGGAAAGGGACCTGAGCTCATACCCAGGGACATGGGATTAGATCCAAAAAGCCAACGCAAACAAAAGGCTCTGGTTAACGAAAAGATTGGATTCCCCCCGCTTCCACCGGAGGGAATTGTTCTGGATACGCAGCTACAATCATTGGAAAAGCATTATATTGAAGAGGCGCTTAAATTAGCCAGAGGCAATGAAAGCAAAGCCGCCAAGCTTTTGAAAATCAACCACCACACTTTTCGTTACCGTAAAAAAAAGCTGATTGGTGAATGAAGCTCTGGCAATGATTTTTGCATGTAATCGGCATCCGCCTTTAACATGTCCATTTCACTGGGTGAATCTGTTGGATAAACCGGACCGACGGTGGACGGATACCACCTGTGGCCTCTGCCGAAACCACGACCGCGACCTATATCCAGGCCGAATCCGCCCCTGAAACCGTATCTTAACCCCAGACCACGACCATAGCCACAACCGCCCACAAAAGCAGGAGTCAACTCAGCTGTTGCGGGATTACAACGCCCTCTGGCGCCGCCTGTCATAGGAGGCACCCATGGGACCTGTTTGATCAAATCCAGGCATAAGATCACCTCCTTCAATTTTCCTTTTATCAGTACCCAGTACCGAATTCCTAATACCATCTTAATCGATTTCGGTGCATTATTTTATTGGGCCGTAAACGGCTCGACTAGCTCAGATCTTGACAAACATTTCCTTATGGCCTCTTCAATTGTTGACCTTGGAACCATTCCGATGAGCTTATCTATAAGCTTGCCTTTCTTAAAAAACATCAACGTGGGTATACCTCGGATTCCGTATTTATCAGGTGTTTTTGGATTACGGTCCACATTGCATCGGGCAAAACGGAATTGATCGCCGTAAGCCGCGGCCAGTTTTTCAACCACCGGTCCAATTGAATTGCAGGGGCCGCACCAGGGAGCCCAGAAATCTACCAGCACCGGTTTTTCCGATTGCAACACCAGATTCTCAAAGGTTTCATCACTGATCTCCAGAAGGTCCTTTGCCATGGTGACTTCTCCTTTGCCAAATTTTATGGATCTTTTAAAACTGGCAGTAAAACAGTTTCAAAGTCCTTCCTCTATTCTTTACATCAGCCATTGCATGGCAGTTCCAGAAATTATCATCGGCAACTTCGTTGGTTATAAATTCGGCTTACTATTTTTCCATTTTTAGAAAAACTTCGATTTCAAATTCGAAAATTTTCTAATCCCGTTTATGAAAATAAAATTTATACGATTTAATCTTGGATTAACTATAAAGAAATCTTAACTCCAATTCTAAGACCCCAAGTCTTATTTGGTTTCATTACCAACCTTCATTTCCTTTTCTGATCTGGCACTATGAATTCTAAATTTTGCTAAATGAGGTTTCGCAATTTTTCAAATTCACGATGCTGAACCCCTCAAATATAAAAAAGTGACATTTCTAACCTTTTAGAATTATGTAATTTTTCAATTCATGATCTAGATGGCACGTTTTATGCTCCGGGCTAATCTTGAATGACAAACAAAACAATATCTTCTTCTCAAGAACACGTTTAGTGAACTATGGAGTTTTGTGCAAATCGGATTATTTAGGAAATAAGGAGTAGGGTCATGGCAATAAAACGAAAACGGTAGATGGAAATACCGCAGCGGCCCATGTGGCCTATGCCATG
>JASFSK010000054.1:0-13378 GCA_050114455.1 Desulfobacterales bacterium
TCCAGCAGCGCACTGTGCAACTGGACATGAACACTTTGCGGAAGTAATTCTCCCAAAAGTTTGTCAGGTGAGGGTTCACATATATGCTCCGCCTGGTATTCTTCACTTTCATCCGCTTCGGCATCCGCACCGGTTTCGATCGGCGGTATTGGGATGAGTTGTTTGACAACCGGTGTCTGCTTCCCCATGCTGATAAATTCTGAGAAAATAACGTAAACCTCGTCATAGTCGCCATTCAGGTAACCATGTATCAGCTTACGTCCAGCGGTTGCCGAGACATTAAAACCAAAGGTGGTGCCAACCACTCCAATTTGCTGATCCGTGATGGTATGGTTTTCCTTGCGGCACCAGTCTCTTCCTCTTTTGCCGAAATTGGTAAAGGAAAACACCGCCTCACTGCCGACCTTTTCAGCGATAAAAGAACTGGCTTTATCGATCAGGTTCACGTTAAAGCCGGCGCAAAGTCCGCGGTCGGAAGTACACAAAACCACATGGATATTTTTGACTTCTTCACGCGGCATCAGCAAAGGGCTTGCGTCTTCACCGGATTTCGCAGCCAGGCTGCCCAACACCTCCGAAAATTTGGCGGCATACGGCCGGAAGTTTAGCATGTTGGCCTGCGCATTGCGCAATCTTGACGTCGCGACCATATTCATGGCTTTGGTGATCTGCTTGGTTTTCTTAACCGCAGCAATTTTATTCTGAACATCCTTTAAGCTTGGCATATGAACCTCAGGTTATTTGTTAGTGACTATTGGTTATTCGGAAAACATCCGTGCTGACAACGAATAACTTGTAACAAATAACTATTTAATCGTATCTTTAAATTCCTCGCCATAGGCGTTTAACGCCTCGGACATGAGTTTATCCAGATCGTCTGAGATTTCTTCCTTTTCCTTCAGATCGGAAAAAATCTGTGAATATCTGTCTTCAATAAACGTATATAAACCGGCCTCGTATTTTGCCAGGACCTCGATTGGAAATTCGTCAAGATATCCTTTGGTGCCGGCATAGAGGATGGTTACCTGCCTTTCCATCGCCAACGGTTGAAATTGGGGTTGCTTTAGAATTTCAACCAATCTGGCCCCACGAGTTAGCTGTCGTCGGGTCGCGGCGTCCAGGTCACTGCCGAAGGCGGCAAACGCTTCCAATTCTCTGTATTGAGCCAGGTCCAGGCGAAGTGTACCGGCTACCTGCTTCATCGCTTTTACCTGGGCAGCCCCACCAACCCGGGAGACTGAGAGACCGACATTGATTGAAGGTCTCACACCGGCAAAAAACAGTCCCGGTTCGAGATATATCTGACCGTCTGTGATGGAAATAACGTTTGTTGGTATGTAGGCGGAAACGTCACCGGCCTGGGTTTCGATGATCGGCAGGGCCGTCAGCGAACCCGCGCCAAGTTCGTCGTTTAATTTGGCGGCCCGCTCCAGCAGACGTGAGTGGTTATAGAAAATATCACCCGGGTATGCTTCACGTCCCGGTGGACGCCTCAGAAGCAAGGATACCTGACGGTAGGCAGCGGCCTGTTTTGAAAGGTCGTCATAAATAATCAGGGCGTGTTGGTTTCTATCTCGAAAGTATTCTCCCATGGCGCAACCAGCATAAGGTGCAATATATTGCAGGGTTGCCGGATCACTGGCGCAGGCTGAGACGATGGTGGTGTAATCCATGGCTCCATGTTTTTCAAGAATTGCATGGACCTGGGCCACTGTTGATTTTTTCTGCCCGCAAGCCACGTATATGCAGTAAACATCCGTTTCTTTCTGGGCTAAGATGGCATCAATGGCAACAGCAGTTTTACCGATTTGTCGGTCGCCGATAATCAGTTCGCGCTGGCCTCTGCCAACCGGTGTCATGGCATCTACGGCTTTCAGGCCGGTATAACAGGGCTCATGCACACTCTTACGGGCGATGACGCCGGGAGCCACCATTTCGACCCGGCTGAAATCCTTGGCATCGATCGGGCCTTTGCCATCCAGCGGTTCGCCCACCGCCGAGACAACTCGACCGAGAACCGCTTCGCCCACCGGTACCTGAGCGATCTTGCCGGTTCGCTTGACGATATCGCCTTCTCGAATATGAATGTCTTCACCCATAATGGCGACACCCACATTGTCCTCCTCAAGGTTTAGCACCAGTCCCAGAATACCGCCCGGAAACTCAACCAGCTCCAGGGCCAGAACTTTCTCGAGGCCGTATACACGTGCGATACCGTCGCCAACCGATAAAACGACGCCAGTTTCGCTCAATTCGACTTTCTTGTCATAATCCGTAATTTGCTCTTTGATTATTTGACTGATTTCTTCTGCTCTTAGTTCCATTAGACACCCTCACCCCTTTTTAGTGATTCTCTCATATTGAGTAATTGTGTTTTTATGCTCCCATCCAGAACAAGATCGCCAATACGAGTGACAATCCCGCCAATGAGGCCTGGATCTTGTTCAACATCCAGAATAATATCTTTGCCCGTCTTCTCAGACAGGGTGGCACGAATTTTTTCGACGGTTTCGGATGAAAGCTCGGTTGCCGAAACTAAGCTGGCCCGCGAAATGCCCTTTAGTTCATCAGCCAACTTTTGATAAAATTCATTGATACTGCCAAGATAAACGAAACGCCCTTTATCAAATAAAAGGGTTAAAAACGATTTCATGACATCGGAAATTCCAAATTTCTCGATAATGGATCCTAAAACCTTTTTTCGTCCTTCGGCATCGTAAAGCGGATTGTTGATGGCCTGCCCCAAAGCTCTCTCTTTTTCGATCAGTTCACTGAACCCTGCGAGTTCTTCACGATAGGTCTCTGTGTTGCCATCCTCTTTTCCGATTAGCAATAATGCTTTGGCGTAACGCCGTGCAATCGCCAAATTTTTCATCCTGCCTCCACCTTCCTCAGATATTCGTCAACCAATCTGTCCTGATCTTCTCCCGAAATTTTGCCTGTTATGATTTCCTCGGCCTTGGCCAACGATGATTCGAAAATTTCTTCCTGCAGCTTCAACTTAGCTTGCTTGAATTCATGCTCGATATTTCGGCGGGCCTGAATCTGAAGCTTTTCAGCCGCTGATTCGGCTTCCTTCAAAATTCTCGCTTTGGCCTCATTTCCCTGCTTGATATAGTCCTCGACAATCTTTTCCGACTCTTTTTCCAGCCGGGATAATTTTTCATTATACTCGGCCAGCTGATTTTCAGCTTCGGCCTTACGCGCTTCCAAATCTTCAAGCTGGTCTTTGATGCCCGTGATACGGGCTCCCAAGGCCTGGGACAAAGGTTTGCGCAGTAAAAAAACAAGCACGATTACCAGAACCGCGAAATTCATCACCCGAAACCAGTCGGTCGAAATCCATCCTTTGGCACCGGATGCAGCCAGAGCGGTCGATAGAGAGAACCCGAAAAAAAACACGATCATCAAGAAAAATACCGCTGAGTTTCTTTTAGAAAGATTCAAGCGGCCTATTCCAAAATTTCTCATCAAACGGTCCTCCCCAGTATTTTCTGGCTGATTTGGTTGGCAAAATCGTCGACTTCTGCTTGCAAGCTCTCTCTGGCAACCTCAGCGTCTTTTTTTATTTTTTCACGGATTTGAGTTAATTCCGCCTGGGCTTTGCGATTGATGTCGGCAATAATCGATTTTTCCCCATCCGCCGCCTCCTGCAGTAAGGCATTTTTCTGCTCAAAACCATTTGCTCGGGCTTCTTTTATCCCTGCAGCGAAGGCTTCATCTTTTTCCCTGACATCATTGTTCGAGGTTTCGATGCTGAGTTCGAGACCGTCCACTTTTTCTTTACGTTGGGCTAGAATTTTACGGATGGGTCTATACAGCAGGACGTTCAGCACCCAGATGGCAAAAAGGAAATTGATAATTTGAATGATAGCAGACCAGTCGGGTATTACCGTTACACCACCTCCGCCCGACTCTCCGGATGCCCCCAACACGACTTGGGGAAAAACAAGGCCAATCAACCCAAGGAAAATAATAAGGATCGGAATACCTTTCCGGCAAATACCAGAAATCTCCATAAAAAAACCTCCGTCCACCACTTCATGGCAACTGCTTCATTTGTTTCACAAATTCCGCTGTGGGTATAGCGTTAACTGCGGCGGTCTATACCATCAGCCATGATTATTTGTCAAAGGTTTTTTAAATATTTTTCAAATCACTCTTTTTTGTTGGATTCGGCAGCAATCACTTTTGTTTTGGGAAGAACCGAAATTTTTTCTGCGGACTGTGCATCGGGTTTCATCACGCAATTACCATTGAATATGCCTCCCGGCTCAATGGAAACGATTGGGGAACGGATGTCGCCGCCAAGACGCCCGGGCGGATAAACCTCAATTCGTTCCTTGGCATCGATGGTACCGTTAACCTCACCCATCACCACGGCAACATTGACGGATATCTCGGCGTTGACAACCCCTTTTTCTCCAATGACAACCGTACCGCCGGTGCTGGTAATATTTCCTTTGACACTGCCATCAACCCGGATAGTGCCCGTGAATTCTATGGAGCCGTCAATGCTGGCATCCGCTCCGATGAAGGTAGATATTCGATCTGTGTTCTTTTCTTTTTTCATATTGATTGCCTATCCTCCCCAAAAAATTTAATTATCGCCATGTTATTTATGCAACTAAGGGGTAAAGCCGACCTTGGGCAAGCCGAAAATATTGAACCTATCAAACTAAAAAAATTTTAAGGCGATGAGGTTGACTAAAAAATTTACGGAAATGCTGCACTTGATTGAGGCAAAGCCCTCAATTTGCTTTCCGTACCCCCCAACGCCTTAAAATTTTTATTTTAGCATAAACCGCCGCATGCTGACATTCATCAACAAACCGATCCCGATCGCAGTGGTTAAAACCGAGGAACCCCCGTAGCTGACAAAAGGAAGTGGCACACCGACGACCGGCATCAATCCCATGGTCATGCCGATGTTAATAATTACCTGCCAGAAAAACATGCTTGTCACACCAACGACCAAAATGGTCCCGAATGGCTCCCGGCACCCTTGGGCAATGTTAAGACCCCAAAAAATCAGCATCAGAAACAAGAGCACGACCATCACCGAACCGATAAAGCCCCACTCCTCTGCCAGCACGGAAAATATAAAGTCGGTATGCTCTTCGGGTAGGAAGGAAAGAGCATTTTGGGTACCTTTTAAAAATCCTTTGCCGGAAATCATGCCAGAGCCGATGGCTATTTTAGATTGGATAATATGATAGCCGGCACCCAATGGATCGAGATCGGGATCGAGAAAAACCAGGATACGCCGCTTCTGGTATTCCTTTAAAAAAAACCAAATCATGGGGACAACCGCGGCTGACGATACGAGCAGGTATATAAAGGAGCGCCGTTCGATTTTGACAAAAACGGTAATCGATCCGGCGATGAGTAAAAGTAAACCAGCCGTACCCAAATCAGGTTGTTTCAAGATTAAAACAAAGGGAATAAAGGTTAAAATGGCAGGCCTGAAAAGCTCCCGCAGGGTAAAACCCCGGGTATGGGCATCTTTTGAATAATACCGTGCCAACGCAATCATAATTGCAATTTTGGCTAACTCGGATGGTTGCACGGAAATAGGGCCAAGTGATAGCCAGCGTCTGGATCCACCGGCGGATTTACCGAATAAAAGAACCCATATCAGCAATAAAATGCATGCGATGTAAATAATCTGTCCCCAACGATCGAGCAATTTATAGTTAAAAGAAAAAGTGACCACCATCGCGATCAATGCAGCTGAAAACCAGATAAGCTGCTTATAAAAAATGGTCATTTGGGGTGCCGGGGTTTCAGCCGTTACAGCACTGTAGAGTATCAACAGGCCGCAGCCTCCGATCAAAACAGCCAGGCCCAGCAGGCCCCAATCAAAATATTGTAAAAGTCTTCGGTCAAACATGGTCAAATACGTTGTGATTTTTTGTTAACCGTTGTCACCATCAACAGCAACCCGATCCGGGTTTCTGGTAGCCACGTCAACCGGAGGCGCGGCCCGCAGAAATGTCTTGATTAATTCAGAGGCAATCGGAGCTGCGGCACTGGATCCATGCTCTCCGTGTTCAACCAGAACGGCGATGGCAATTTCGGGTGCAGCCGATGGTGCATAGGCAATAAACCAGGCATGGGGTCTATGATGCGCCGGCCGTTGCTCTTCGGATCTCGGATCATCTTTTTTACGGCTGATGACCTGAGAGGTTCCTGTTTTTCCGCTAATTTCAATGTCTGCCAGCCGGCTACCCCGGGCAGTTCCCTTGGCTCCATTGACGACCTCCCACAACCCTTTTCTTACCAGGCTTAGGCTGTGGTCACTCAATGGCAGTTTTCCCATAACCCGAGGCGTGCTCTGATAGACGATCCGCCCATCGGCCGTGGTGACGGATTCTAGAATAGTGGGTTTATATCTCGTCCCCCCGTTGGCGATCGCCGCGGTTAATTCGGCCATTTGCAGCGGAGTTGCCAGATTAAACCCTTGGCCGATAGCCACCGAAAGGGTTTCGCCCCGCTGCCACGCAACGCCGGTTCGCCGTTTCTTCCAGGCAGCCGTCGGGATCAGCCCTTTGCGCTCTTTGCCCAGGTTGATTCCGGTGTATGATCCCAGACCGCTTGCTTTGGCATACCAGGCCAGTCGATCAACTCCCAGTAATTGGCCGACTTGATAGAAGTAGACATCGCAGGATTGAGCCAACGCTTTGATGATGTCGACATTTCCATGCCCCGATCTTTTCCAGCATCGATAAATGCGATTTCCGAATCGATGATGTCCCGGACAATAAAATTCGGTAGACGCATCGATCACGCCCTCTTCCAGTCCGGCAATTGCCGTAATGATCTTATAAGTGGAACCGGGGGGATATTCACCTTGAATTGCCTTGTTTTCCATCGGACGAAAAGGATTGGATATCAGCGAATCCCACTGTTCATGGGACATCCCGCTGGAAAAATAGTTCTGATCAAATGACGGGCTGCTGGCAAGTGCGAGAATACGACCTGATCCCGGTTCCATCGCCACTGCGGCCCCGGCAACACCTTGCAGAAGCATTTCTGCTTTTTTTTGCAGATCATGATCAATGGTTAAATGTATATTTTGCCCGGGTTTGGCGGCCACTGTTTTGAGTACACGGACTACCCGGCCATTGGCATTAACCTCCACCTGTCGCCCGCCGCGGGTTCCCTGGAGGTATTTTTCAAATGCTTTTTCAGCACCGAACTTGCCGATAAAATCACCTCCGCGTCGTCCCGGATATTTTCCGCCGGCCAGCTCTGCTGAATTAATCTCGCTTAAATACCCGATGAGATGGGCCGCGTCTTTGACATTCAAATAATGTCTTAACAGTTTCACATTGATGTCGATGCCGGGCAGATCGTATTTGTGGGCCTCGATTGCGGCCAGGGCATCCCGACCGATATCCTGCTGCAGCTGGATCGGCTTGTAAGCGGAAATTCCCCTGCTGGAGGACAATTTTTGCTGCAATTCCTGCGGCGGGACATCCAGATAATTGGCCAGCTTCTCAATGGTCTTTTCCACCGGCCTTGCGTCTTTTAGGGTAATCGTGACATCAAAGGAGGGCCGGTTTTCAACCAGTACCTTGGCATTGCGATCGTAAATCAGTCCCCTGGGGGGATCGATACTCTGCAGCCTGATTCTGTTGTTGAGGGAGAGCGTCAGGTAATCCTCCCCCATAACAATCTGAAGATAAAGAAGCCGCAGCAACAAAACGGTGAAGGCCACCAGCACGCATATCATCGCACCGGTGACGCGCTGCTTGTACCAATCGCTGTCTGCGGTTTTTAAATATTTATCCATGGGGGATCTATGGTATCAACATTTATATTTGAAAAATTAACAATGGATTTCTATTTTATATGGACATTCGTCAATCTTCAATAGCCAATCAATTATTCCCGGTCTCTGTTTCGATCTGTGTTTCTTTTGGAACCAAGACCAATCCGTTGATGCATATTTTTAAAAACCAGCAAAAACAAAGATCCGGTCAAAAGGGCCCATAGTGCCTGGCCAGCGACGGTTTCCATCACATTGCCGGCAAACTGCTGTTTGGTATCCAGAAAGGCAAACGAGCTCAATAAAATCAGATTCTCAAACAACACGCCGCCGGCAATGACAAGCGTAATGATAATCAGTCGGCTTCCAACCTGGATAAACATGGTAATCCCTTTTACCCCGACATACAACCAGAAATAAGTGGTTAGATAAAGACCGAAAGGCCCGCCGGAAAGGTTATCCATAATGAATCCTAAAAATATGACAAAGGGAAGACTTTCGCGAACGGGACGAAAGAGGCCCAGATACACAATAAAAGGAATCAATAGATCGTAAACTTTATCCAACAAGGGCATGTATGGCATTACCGTAGTTTGGAGTATGACCAGAAAAAGACAGGCACTGATATTAAAGATATAGCTCATGGTCGGCTCGCCCAATCATGCTTTTGAACTTCCAGAATCACAAGAACCTCTTCAAGTTTTTCGAAGTCGACAAATGGCGTGATGATGAGCTCGTGAAATATGTCGGCGTCATGTGCAGTAACCTGCGATACCAGACCAATACGCAGACCCTTGGGATAGACGCCATCCAAACCGGATGACACAACGATATCTCCGATTCGAACGTCATTTTTACGCAACACATAGTCCAACCGGCATTGATCGGTCGATTCGCCCTTGATGACTCCCCTGGCTCGGGTTCTTTGAACCAGGGAGTCCACCGCACTGTTGCTGTCAACAATCAACATGACCTTGGAATAGTGCGCTGATACCTCAACCACCTGTCCAACTATTCCCTGCGCAATTACCACCGGCAGCCCCCGGGTGAGTCCGTCGGTCTTCCCTTTATCGATGATGACGGTCTTGAACCAGGCCGAAGGATCTTTTCCGATGACCTCGGCCGCGACAACGTGCTCAGAAATATTTTTTTGAAAATCAATCAAATTGCGCAGGCGGTCATTTGCCAGCTCGGTCTCATGCCACTTATTTTGATCCTCGACAGCTTGGTTCAGTTCCTGTATTAAAACCTGGTTCAGACGGGAGATAGTGACCAGATAAAAATAGTGTCGCCAGATGTCTCTTGTGAAGCGCAGTGAGCGGGTGACCAGTTCTTGGAAGGGGGCGATCGCTGACAGGGCGATGCGCTCAATGCCGAATGAGGTGGAGCGTCTGCTGGTAACTGAAAGGCCTATAATGTTGACGGCAATCAAAACGATAAAGCCGACGATGAGCACCATTTTTCTGGAGAACATAAATATGCTTTGCCGCGCTCATTCCCACGCAATTTGCTGGGCGCTTATTGGAACAATGGAAGAGAGCCCGTGATACCATCAATCCGCCGCTTCAGCGAGGAGGCCAAATACCGGACCTCAAATGTCTCTTTGTTTATCCGATGCGGCGGGATGGATATTTCTTAATTAAAATTATCAGTAATTGTGTATATGTGACGACAGGCCGCAGCATCTCAGGATTCAAGCTCAGCTAATGACGACTTCCCGCAACATCTCGAGATTGTCCAGCGCCTTTCCCGAACCCAATGCCACAGTAGACAAAGGATCTTCGGTTACCGTGATCGGCAAGCTGGTTTCTTCTCGTAGCAGCCGGTCAAGGCTTTTGAGAAGGGCACCGCCCCCGGTAAGAATGATTCCCCGATCGACAATATCGGCGGATAATTCCGGCGGCGTCTGTTCCAGAGCAATTTTGACCGTCTCGACGATGGCGTCAATTTGCTCGGAGATAGCAATTCGGATCTCTTCCGAATCAATAGACAGGATTTTTGGGATACCCGAAGCCAAATCACGGCCTTTGACCTCAATGGTTTCCAAATTTTGCGGATCGGGGTATGCATTACCGATCGAGGTTTTAATCACTTCGGCGGTACGTTCACCAATCAGCAGATTATATTTACGTTTGATGTACTGAATAATGGCTGAATCCATTTTATCGCCGGCAACGCGAACGGACCGGCTGTAAACGATACCTTTTAAAGAAATGACTGCCACCTCGGTAGTACCCCCGCCGATATCAACAACCATATTGCAGGTGGGCTCTGTAATGGGTAGGCCTGCTCCGATGGCGGCCGCCATGGGTTCTTCGATTAAAAACACCTCCCGGGCCCCGGCGGACTCTGCTGATTCCCGAACCGCTCGTTTTTCAACCTGGGTGATGCCGGATGGTACCGCTACGATAATCCTGGGCCGCACAAATGTCCGCCGATTGTGAACTTTATGAATGAAATGTCTGAGCATCGCCTCGGTAACTTCAAAATCGGCAATCACACCGTCACGCATGGGCCGAATTGCCAGAATGTTCCCCGGTGTTTTGCCCAACATGTTTTTCGCTTCCAGTCCGACAGCAAGAACACGGTTTTTATAGCGATTTCCTGTGCTGACCGCAACGACTGACGGCTCGCTCAGTACGATACCCTTGCCTTTTACGTAAACCAGTGTATTGGCCGTTCCCAGATCAATGGCAAGATCGTTTGAAAATATTCCCAAAATTCCATCTAAAAAAAGATTCATAATGCCTCATTATCGCGCACATGTAAGTGCCGGGTTGCGAATTGAATATTCTCCAGCTATCAGGAATTCACTAAGGTTCCGCTTCATAAATTTTATCGCTGGGATACGTATTAACGCTGTGGTGACGTAAGCTTGGTTTGCTGGGAGTCAATCTTTTACATATTTGGAAAAGAATTTCGAATCTAAAAGAGCAAAACCAATATAATAGTGATATATCAATTAATTACTAATAAAACAATCATATCATCAGAAGAAAAAATAATCATCAAAAAAATGAGATCGTTATGAAAAAAGAGGACATAGGTCAGATGACAGAAAACAGATTTCCTGCCAGTAAATTTCTTTTTTTGATCAAACAGGCCGTTTTATGGGATGGTAGCTGGGTTGAAACCTGACACCCGAAACCTACTACATTCTATAATCGCTCTCAAAAGACTTAATTTTGGAAATAGCTCTTGGCTCGTGCCCGCCTATAAATGTCCATTGTCAGTGACGGGCACCTTTTGGTGTCGATTCAAAAGGCACTGCATGACCGCATCATGCAACCCTGGTCTGAATGCTTTGATTGCCACATTGTCGCGGGAGGGATGAATGCGGTTGGTCAGCAGGATGACAATAATCGATCGGTCAAGATCCATCCAGAATGAGGTGCCGGTAAAGCCGAGATGACCGACACTGTTGGCGGAAAAATGATGGCCGGCGCTTGAGTCCTTCAGAGATGGCATATCGAAACCAAGGGCTTTGTCTGACTTGGGCAGACGTTTGAAAAACGAACGAACTATTTTCGTTTGAAACAGGTTGTTCGAGTCCGTTCCATGATACGCAGACAATAGCGTTCTGACCAGCATATACACGGCAGCGGCAGTGCCAAAAAGGCCCGCATGGCCCTCGATACCGCCGACAACATAAGTATTTTCGTCGTGCACCTGACCCGATAAAAGGATCTCGCGCCAGGGGCATTGTTCGGTCGCGGCAAATGGAATATGCCGTTTACTGTTTGTATTGAGATCGACAAAAAAAAGGGGGTCGACTCCCAATGGATTATAAATCATCTCTGACGCAAAACAGTCCAGCCGTTTTCCCGAGACATGCTCGATTATCCACTCCAAAATCATAAATCCGAGATCGCTGTAGATCACTTTTCGACCGATTGGATTAATAAGGGGCTCGGATGCCAGCAACCCGCGCAGGGCCGCTTTTCGATTTTCCGCCGGCAAATGCCCCACCTTATTATAATAAGGTCTGTAATCCGCCAAACCGGAGGTGTGATATAGTAAATGCTCGACTTTAATGTTTGCCTTTTGGGTCTCCTTAAAGGCCGGGAGGATTTCACCGAGTTCCTGTTTTGTCCCGATGAGACCCTGTTGCACCAAGATCATCACAGACAATGCGGTCGCCAAGGGCTTGGTCAAGGATGCAAGATCGAATAGGGTATCGATGGTCATCACGCGCTGGGCGAATATATCGGCCAATCCATAGGCACGATGCCAGACGATACCGTCTTCTCTGGATGCGAGCAGCACTGCGCCTGGAAACACACCGTCGGATACCGCCTCCCGCATGAGAGCGTCGACCGGAGTCATGTCGGGTTGCCTTTTGGCCGTTGTTTGCTGTCCCTTGCTTTGATTACCCATGCTTGAACGTGATTCTCATATGGTTGGATAGGTTAATTCTGTCCTCCGTCTTCCGACCTCTGTCCTCTGGCATCCGCCCCTATTCATTCGGCGGTGGCCGCCCGGTGATAAATCAATGAATGTTTGTCCGCATCAAGGGTGGCTTCAATACCCAAAGGAAGGGTAAGGTTGTGCC
This sequence comes from Desulfobacterales bacterium, assembly GCA_050114455.1. Classification (GTDB taxonomy): domain Bacteria; phylum Desulfobacterota; class Desulfobacteria; order Desulfobacterales; family JAFDCJ01; genus JAFDCJ01. The sequence goes on from JASFSK010000054.1 coordinate 12,327, forward strand.
GTCCGTGTCCGGCATCGAGACCGGCAAGAACTGGTGCGCGGTGCTTCTCGCTTAATTCTACTACAAGGTTGAAAATCTCTTCGATGGGTCCACATTCTTCAAAAGCCCCCAAAATAATTCCGGCGATCCCATTGAAACAACCGGCAAGCTCCATATGAACGAGCATCCGGTCAATTCGATAGGGCGCCTCCCCCCGGTCCTCCAGAAACAATATTTTATTCTTGAAATCGGGCTCAAAAGGGGTTCCGACCAAGTGGCACAGAATGGTTAGATTTCCCCCGCAAACCGCTCCCGCCGCCACACCGGAATTGAGCGTTCGACCACCAGGTAGGTTAAACTCAAGATTGCTGCTTGAGGTAACGGTGTTGTAGAGGGAAAGCCTGGTTTCTTCGGATGCATCGGATAGGCTGGTGATCACGGGGCCGTGGTAAGTAACAAAATTACAGTGGGTGGACAAAACTGACAAAAGGATGGTGATGTCACTAAACCCAATAAAAATTTTGGGGTTGTTTCGAATGACATCAAAATCCAGCATGGACAAAATTCTCATCGATCCATATCCGCCGCGGGCGCAAATGATGGCATCAATGGACGGATCTGCGAATAGCTGATTTAGATACTGGACTCGATGGTTGTCAGGGCCGGCCAGATACCGGGTTTTTGCAAATATTTCTGGAGGGATAAAAACTTTGAACCCCATCTCTTCAATGGCACTGACCCCGCGGAAAAACGTTTCACGATCAAATGGGCTGGCGGGGGCCACAATTCCAATGGTGGCTCCCGGTTTGATTCGAGTCGGCACTGTGATTTTTTCTTTTTTCATAATCTGCCCAAAATCCATGATCCATCCTTGACAGGATCACATCGACATGTTAAATTCTCGTCCTCGTGTCGGGGCGTAGCGCAGTCTGGTAGCGCACTTGAATGGGGTTCAAGGGGTCGGAAGTTCAAATCTTCTCGCCCCGACCAATTTTTCCAATAATAAGAGCAGGTTAACGAGAAGTACAAATTCGCCCCTTCCTTTTTTTCGGCTTTTTGTACCCTATTTGTAT
>JASFSK010000055.1:0-13277 GCA_050114455.1 Desulfobacterales bacterium
TCGGCTTCGACGCTGTAGATCTCACCAAAGGCATCGTCGCGTGTCATCCGCTTGAGCATTTCGAAAAGCGGGTTCCACCGCAATACAAAACTGACGATCGTTTTAACCTGGGCATTTTTGACCGCGATTTGCATGCGTTTGAGTTCATCCAGGTTTTGACAGGCTGGCTTTTCTATGACGATATGCTTTCGAGCCTCGGCTGCCAGTACTACATTGTCGGCGTGCAGGTGTTGAGGCGTACAAACCGAAACAATATCGACATCCGATACCGCAAGCGCCTGTTTGTAATCATCGAAAACAGGTACATCCAACCCTTCGTCGTCGGCACGGGCTTGGGCGCCTTCCAGAGTTCGGCTAGAAATGGCAACAATTTCGGTGAATGGATTGTTTTTATAAGCTTGAATATGTTGCGTAGAGACCCATCCGGCCCCATGAATCAAGATTCCCAATTTTGAATTCCCCATTTTCACCTCCTTATAACTGGATATTCATTTTTTCAGTTCTAGCCAATCGTTTCGGCTGGTATTGCCCAGAATCAATAAATTCTGATAACTGGTATCAGGAGTTATTTCACACCCGGCCGATATGATGCAACGGCCACCCGACTCTTGGCAAGCCCTGAGTGCACTTTCTTTAATAATCTCTTCACTGCCGTCCTGAATGACGCTTACCGGATCACTGTTGCCGCTGAATACCTGATATTCCGCCAGAAGCGGCGCAAAACGATCCAATCCGGTGATAGCATGATCGATATCGATGATGTCCGCACCGGTTTTTATCATCTTGGGCAAAATCGCGGCAACGTCACCACAAATGTGCAGTTTGGCCAAAGCTCCGCGGGAATGAATGAAATCAACTAGGTGTTTTTCTCCCGGATAGCCGTACTGGTCATAAAATTCTGGGCCGATTTGGGAACAGACGGCATCTCCGATCCCGATACAATGTGCTCCAGCCTCAATTTGCCGGTCAATAAAATCCAGGGAGACCCGACAAAACAGATCCTCAGCCCGGCTGACCGTTTGAGGATGATCGAAAAGATCCATGCAAGCCGATTGGAAACCACGCAGATTGGCATAACAGGCCATCGGACCCTCTACCCAGCCCACAATGAAATATGTGTCCCCCCAAAGCTTTTTAAAACGGGCAATTTCATTGACTCGATTTATGAGCCTGGGGCTTTGTTCGAATGCTGGGAATATTAAATCGTTGACATCATCCGGCTTTTTAATGAGCAGATGGCGGGGTATCGGTAAATCGTCGACAGGGTAGTCAATCTGCATGCCGTAGGCCTCCGCCTCGGCATACGGATCCGACATCACCGTTACCCAGTCGATTTCAAAATCCTGCGCACATTTTACCATGGCTTCGCATTTGCTGCGATAATCGAGGCAGAAATCGCGATATGACACTTCAGCATACTGGGCTGCAAAACGCATAATAATGGGATGAAACGGCAGCCGATCGATCGGCTTTTGCTTGATAAAATTTAGCGTTCGATCATAACCGTTCATTTTTTGTCCTTAGACCAAGCAATGTTCATGGGTTACGAATAGTAGGTGGCGTATTTTTCCATGGCATCCATCAGCGCCTTCACATTGCGCAGTGGCACACCCGGATAGAGCCCATAAATCATCATCAGCCCCCCCTGCACCGAACCGAGTTTTTCGACCTCTTGGTGTATCAGCGCATCGATTTCGTCCGGAGTTCCATGGGTCGTAACTTTTTGGCGATCAACATCAAGATCGATACAGACACGGCCTTTCAGCTTTTTTTCAATCCAGTCGATTCCGTTGACCAAATCCTGCAGGTTAAGGACCTCAATGCCGCAGGCCAGCAAGTCGTCAATCAACAGCCGGATGTCCCCATCGGAATGCATATGTACAATACAGCCGGCCTGATGTGCAGGCGCAACCAAACGTCGGTAAACAGGTGCGATGAATTTTCGGAAGTGGTCGGGCGTAATCATCGGCCCGACCTGCATCCCCAGATCTTCCGGATATCCAATCCAGTCGGCACCGAGCTCGATATAGCGCTCGACCACAAAGAGATTAAAAGAGGCGATCATCTCAATGAGGTGTTCCAAATGGTGGTTACTTTCGAACATATCCATCACGAGGTTTTCATAACCCCGGATATCACATAACCGTAAGAAAGTGTGGCCATGGGGCAGCGTTGCCTGAATCAGCTCACCGACTTTCTTTTGGTCTTTCATCTTTTGAGCGATATTTCCCCAATCTACAGCTATGAGTCCGTCAGTAAATTCTGGGTTCGGGGGCGCATAGGTATCGAAAGATTGCCAGTCTGCCAGGGGATGTTTGGTTACCGTGCCGGTAATCCCTTTTTCCAGAGTCGTCCAGACACATCCCCACGGGTCTTTAAAGGCGTGGCCTGGTTTTTGAAGCGGTGAGATATCGGGAACAATCCGATCCTCCACTGTGAAGTCTGGAAACAACAAGGGATGTTGCGCCATCAGGGCTTGGAGCTCATCATGGGGATAGTGAAACCAACACGCCGGGTTGATATGGAAGATGACCGGTATCCAGTCTGGTTTTTCGAACCGTACCGCTCGCCTAAGATTTTCACCTGAGTCCATTGAATGTTATTTTTAACCCTGCGATATGCCAGCCCATCCTGCCTCTATAGGCACAATTGGAATAACCTATAGGGTGTTCGTTGTCAAGATTGCTTTTCGACCACCTCTGGTGCTTCGGGAAATTTGGAACGGTAACCTAACCAATAGTCGATGATGCAATGTATCTAAAGCGGATTTCCAAGCTGAATCAAAAAAACCGGACCCGACTCATCCAAGTAGTCGGGTTGAATCACCGGCCATCCCAAACCCACTCTAAAAGATGAAAGTTTACCCCATCCGATCTCCATGGACGTAATCAGTTCAAATCCGGCACCGACCAGGGTGTCATCAAGTGATAGGTTTTCACCGGCGGCACCGGCATCGACAAATGTTCCCAATCGCAAGCGGTGAAAAAACAACGGCAGCGTCTTGTATCCTTTTTGAATGTTAATCAGCGGCCAGTAGACTTCTATCCCGGTAGTTACTGCCTCGGAAGCCTCCAGGATATTTGACTCAAATCCCCTCAGTGGGAATAGCCTTGTTGGTCTCTGAGTGAAGTATCCTTCAATCAGATTACCGCCGATTCGAAACGTATTTTGTCCCTGACGGATATCTCCCCAGGTTTTGCCCCCCAAAAAATGAAATGATGTATAGATACGTTCCCCAAACAAAAGATCGAAACCACCAAATAGAGATTGGCTGTTTTCGGTGAAGATATCCAGGTTTATCCATCCCCAATGACGACCAAAATCATGTCCCAAGCTCAGGGATCCCCAAAATTCATCGTTGACTTTGCCCGATCCAGTCAGGGGTTCATACCAACGCCCGTTGGCTGCAATTTCAATTGCCTTGATATCAAATGGCTGCCATGACACCCGGACTTCGTGGCGCGACTCATCGATAGTGTTCGCATTTTTGGGGGTGTAGGAAATGGGGTAGCGGTTAAAACGCAGGCCGAAGTCTTTGGTCTCTCCGCCGCCGACCACGGAGATATAATTAAAATCAAAAGAATAACGTGCCCCGGCGTCCAGGCGATACTGTCGGCTGACGTCCTCACCGGAGGTGACGAGCCCTATCTGAAAATCGCTGGCAGACAGAAAGCCATCCGGGCGAAAATAGTTCGGCCAAATGCTCTTAAGCGGCGTGTACGGTCGGGCCGGCTGCAATGCACCAGCTGAGGGCTGTTGTATGGGAATCTCGACGGTTGGTAATTGGAGGGAAACAGACAATCCGCTGGAATCAAAGTCTTCGACCTGCCAGCCATTGGCCGTTAGGCATAAATGTTTGGTCTGGCGCGGCAGAACTGCGGCAGTCGGGCAATTGGTAAGTTGCTGCATGTCGGCCGCGTGGATCTGAAACCGGCCGGATGCGTTGGAAGAAAAAACCAGACGACCATCTACGTACCAGGGATCCATTTCAACCGAGGAAGCGAACGTCAACCGCTGCCATTGGCCGTTGTACTCCCAGATATCCCAGTTGCCTTGAAAATTGGCGGCCACGGCGATACGGCCATCTTCTGCTTTCACCGGCCCGGACAGACCCAGAATTCCAGGAGGTGCGGGAATAAAGACGGCATCTGTTTTCCGACTCCTGTAAAATTGCTGCAGCCAGAGCGAATTTTGCTCGGGCAACAGCATCAAACCTGAGCGACTACCGCGGCGACCAACGGCGACATTCCCCGGGCCCGGATCCCAGATGTGATTGGCACCAAATACCAGCGGTGTGGTATTGCGGTACTCATACAAACGGGAGCGGCCTCTGGCACTGTATTCAGACAGACGCAAAGCATTGGCCGCGGTTAGATACCCGTAACGCCCTCTCGATCGTCTTCTTTCTACTCCCGGATAAATGCCCTGGGTATTCCAAAAAACAAATGGCTCCGGCCAATAGCCGGTAATGATAAGACCCGAAGCGGCTTGATTCTTGGGCTTGTGCTGCTCGCGGAACATTTCCCATAGCTCTGTGAAGGACTTGCCATATATTTCACGGGCTTTCAAGTCGATCTCGATTGGGACAAGCCCTTTCCCATGTAGCCGAATAAATTTTAAGATGCCGTCCCATCCATGGCGTTCAAACACCCACCGCAGAAAAGGGATGCCATAAATACGAAAACTATCTTGTCCGGGCCACTTTTCGGGATGATGGCTGACATCATCGATATCTGGAAACTCAGCGACTTCGAACAGCAAATCATGATAAGGGTCTCGATGTTCTTCTCCCGTGTATATCCGGTATAACAGATGGCAGATGCCTTCCTTAATCCACTTGGGAAGAATCTTGTTGGGTGACATCAAATCCCCAAAAATGTTATGGGCCGCACCGTAGAAACCGGACCGTTCGCTGTAGATTCCCTGGAGGCACATTCCCTTGAAGAAAAAGTAAACCCAGGGGTCGGCTTCCAAATAGCCATCCTCCAAAACGCCCGGCGCTCGCATGGGGATCCGAATTTCACGATGGGGAATCATCTTGACTTCCACTGCCGGCCGGTCCAGCTTATTATCAATGATCACATGCACCGGGAAGGTCAGCATCAATCCATGTTGTTCGAGGAATTGTTTAATAATAGGAAATTTTTCTAGCAGTCGGGTTGCGATCTGGTATTCACTGTCATGATAATACAAAAACAATCCATCTATTTCGGTATAAACGAGTCGCGGTGAAGAAGGGGCGGTTTCGGCAGCGTCAATCGTCGATACAAACAGGAAAAATAAAATCGTCGTTAACAGTATGCAGGATCGGATCTTGCTCAAGCTTGAATCACACATATTTTCTGGTAGAGACAAAATCAGCGACCACCAGCAGAACTGGTGGTCGTCAATTTTTTACTGTACCAGAGGTATTATGCGGGCCATTTCGTATTCCAAAACAGCGTCGATTTTGCTCTCTAGCTGGTAGTAACGAGCCACTTTTTTATCCGGCAGAACGCCGCGGATTTTCGTCAAATAGGATTGGCGCAGCTTTTGGTGGTCTGAATCGATGGACAGGGAATCGTCCAACAGCTTCTTGGCCACGTCATCGGACATGGCTTCGAAATTGGTGGCAAATTCTTCGATCAGCTTACCTTCACGTTCCCGTAGCTTGCCAAGTTCCGCCTGGTAAGCTTCATAAACCGGCCAGAAGTTTTTGGCTTCAGATTCGGTCAACTGCATGTTCGTTGCAATGAAAAGCTTCTTGTCGGTGCGGATCTTTTCCTTCACGATTTCCATATTATCCGCGGCTTTGTCCTGCGCGGTCGCCATACCAACGAACCCGATCAGTGCGATTGCCAACACTGTTCCAATTAATCTTTTCCCAACTTTTTTGCTCATGTTACGCCTCCTTTAGTTTGTATAATTGTGACAGATTTAGAATCCTTTAAAGAAGTTTGAGATATTACTAAATTCTATTGCAATTACTATTTGGTTTTGTCGAGTTTATTAAATTTGGCACCCTTGAGAGACATGTCTGCAATGAGTCCTTTGACGTCAAAAACGAATGCCGCGATCGGTTGTTTGGCCATGGCGGTAACCGCGCTTTCACCGGCGCCCATCTTGATTAATGCAACGTTGCCATCAACGCCGGCTTCCCATCCTTTACTCTCGCGGAATTTTTTTAATGCCTCGCTGGAATTGAAGGCGATGATGATATCTTTGGCCTGTCCCCCTATCTGCAAGCCAAATGAGCCGGAAATCATGCTATAGTAATCGACTGTTTTACCGCCGATTTTTAAAGCGCCCTGCCCGTATTCGCCGCCAACGATTAAGGCCCCTTTTTTAACATTCGGCAGTATCAGCAGACCCTTGGCTTTTGCAACGACCTCCTTTGCATCTTTAACCTGCTTGTGAAAGCGCTCCATCGCTGCATCGACGCTGGTATCGACTTCCTTGGCAGTCTTCTTGGCAAAAGATTGACCTGCAAATAACAATAAGACCATAAGCATTAAACACAAAATGGTTGAAAATTTCCGGTTTGAAAGAAAAGTTCCTGATTTCATGGGATTGACCTCCTTTTTCAGTTTTAGTTGTTACCACCGGCGGTGCCGTATATTATACCTGCCACTTAGATACACTAACCATAAAATCTATTTTATCAACTTTTAAAATACTTACTGCTTCTTTTTAAAAATATTCATAATTTTGCTACCAACGCCTTCGGCTTTTTTTTCTACAGTCTTTTTAACACCTTTTTTCTTTCCATCATCGTTTTTTGATACCGCTGGTCCTTTGGCTGCAATTTCAAGTGCAGTCGCACACGGGTTTTCACCGCCCGATGAACCAGAGATAAAAAGATTGGCAATGCCGGCCGGGCCTCAACAGGATCCAAAATACCTGAAAGAGGGCCGAGTTTGCCAGACGCTTAAATGGGGATATCGTTATAGACCCCTTTGAACATCATATCAGCCGGTGCGCCGAATTCAGTTGCTTGCAGATCGAGCTGATCTATTCGGATGCGCTGCTTGCTGCCCGCTTGATGATCGGACAACAGGATATTGCCATCTTTGACCGAAATTTCATTGAAAGAAAAATTTAGCGGTTTCCTTTCATCAGATTTTTCGCTTTCCGCTTTGGGTTCTTTCTTTTCAGGAACGTCGAAGGCCAGGTTTGATTTGCCGGATTTGTCGATTTCTATCAATATGTCAGGTTTTAATAAGGTTAATCGTCTGACCCTAATATCTCCACTAATCAGCGGAATAAGTTCCAACTGGATCTCAAGCCGTTCCATTTTCGCCAATTCCGGTCGAGATCCCCAGGCTGCATTCTGAAACGATACATTTTCAACTTTAAGATCTGGCCTCAATCCGATCCCTAATTTGATGTCACCGGCTAAAGTTAAATCGCGGCCGGTATATTCTTTGGCGAGTTCGGTAATTTGGGGTTTGAGTTTATTGAAGTCGTAACTCGCTATTATAATGTAAATCACAATTAAGCCGACTATCACGACAGCGGCCGCAATAGATAGAATCCGTTTCCAGCGCATTTTATGCCTCCTTTCTTTTGCCCGGCAGACATCGCTATTATGATATTGCCATATCCATTTGTGCGCTATATTAGGAAGGATTGGGCCTCAAAAATAAAACAGCGCAGCGATCGATGTATAGCGTTTGATTAAAAAAACGCAGATATTTAGAAGGGAAAACCAGTTGTCAATCCCATACCGAAATAGCCGTCCCCAAAAGTTACATCCAACCCCCCTCCGCGAAGGTCGAACAACCCAAAAATCGGGAATTTGTCTGCACTGCTTAGGGCGATCCCGAATTTGTAGAGCCTTTGGATGTTTTTATTTTTCTTTTCTGCTCTCTCGAAATTGAGGTCGTTCACAAACTGGGTATAAACGAAATAAAGGTTTAAATCTGCCTTACGCTCCAGCACGGTGATATTGGTTGGCCAACGGGTGTTTAAGCCGATGTCTATCATGGAAAAACCGCTGTCATTGCCGCCCCCTGACTGATTTTGATCGGCCCAGGTGAATGCGGTGCCAAAGTCCAATTCACTGGTTTTCAGTTCAAATGTTGCCAGGCTTTTAAAACCAACGCCATAAATCCAAGCAACGTCACTTCCCGAAAAGTCTTTGCCAAAGCCAAATTGCCCAAAAGGCTTCAGCCACCAGTTGTCGACAACCGGATAGTTTAATCGGAGACCGGGAACAAAGGTTATCGTTCCGACATTCCCATCGTCGTTATCATGGAAACCAATGGTTGCCGGTAATAAAAGATCCATTCCCCATTTTTCTGTGTCCGCATCGCGCAGTGTGTATGAAAACGGTGCTCGCAACAGATAAACCGTCCGATCATCTATTGTGTAAAAGCCGCTGCCGATCCAGCTTGAATAGGCGTAGTTGATAACTTCCTCTGGTTCGTCACCGGCCCGAGTCGAACCGGCACTCAACCAATAACCTGCAAGGATCAAAGCTAAAATAATAAGTTTGATACTTTTCAAAACGAATATCTCACGCTATAGGTTCTATTATCCCAATCAATTAGGGTATTACCGTGTAGGAACGCACTCATGAATCAGATCGAAAATTTGCCAATGCCTTGCGCAGTCTCTCGATATAATCCGCCGAAAAGGTCCAAATCGGACCCCCATTTACCTGTTCCAAGCCCCTTTCTCCGGGTTTGAAATCAAAAATCAGGGTGGCCAGGATATCGCTGCTGGTCCAAGGGCTTTGCCGAAAATAGGCGTGCCCGTTGCCGGTGTCGGCGCCTGGTGAATCGGTGGCGTTGATGATAACCAGGTTTTTGTTCTGCCGTAGAAAAGCAGTCGCCGCTTCTGGTAACTCGATGCTAACAATCTGTCCGAGACGATCGCGCCCAAAAACCCACCTGGACATGCCCAGGGCTTTGTCTTTTGCGGATGCATAGACCGTTAAATTATCAACAATATCAAGCACACCATCCATCAGATAACTACCAAATAGATGCAAGTCGAGGTCGCTGCCGGTGAGGATAACATGACCGATGCGCAAATTCTTTGCCGAAACGCCGCCATCAGGTTCGACATGCATCAAAGCCAGTTGATTCAAGGCTTGTGAGACCACGCGTGTTCCGGCACTGTAGCCAATGATATGGATCCGCCGAGCATCGGTTTTTTCAGCCAGGTATTGGATGAATATCCTTAAATTACCGGCTGACAGGGCGGCCGTCTCCAGGTCGGAAAAGTAAGCCAGGGTGCTGGGCGTCGAAGGCCAGGAAAAGGCAATAAACGCACCGGCATACCCGAGAAAATGCCATAGCTCAGAGGCTACCAGCAGGGGATTTTCGAACACGACCTTGTAGCCGTGTAGATAGATAAAAACATCTTTTACTTTTGAAATGGCCAGCTTGGCATTGATCTTGGCTGCGAACTCCTCGCCCGGCACCTCACGCTGATCGATATCTACTATGCTATCAGTTAACACATTGATGCTGCTATCCAATATCCCGATCTCTTGGACATCGGTCACCTTGAGCGGGTAATCTTCGGGACGCTCCTTGAGTAAAGAGATACGCCTGGCCTCGTCCCAGGTCATGTCCTCCTTGCCTGCGATGACCTTGGCAACGCCGAGCCGCAGCACATGGCCGCGATCATCCAGATAATTTTCTTCTTCCCCGGAGGCTGGTTCGCGGTCGGTCGCATAGAGAATCCCGCCATAGGGAATGTCCTCGATCGGATTGCGGTCGGTGAATGGGTCCCATTCACCCTGGTCGAAAACGTCCGGGGCGGGCATCAGCATAATTTGGTTTTTCGGTTGAGATGCGCAGCCGCCAAAGACGAGCACAACCACAAACACTATCCAATATTCCAATCGACCTGTTTTCATACAGCAATACTCCCTCACTATGACATTCCTTTGAATTCAAGAATGCCCTTACGTCTATTAACTACGAATTTGATGTACTAAACGTTGAAATGTGCCTTGGCACGATAACTGAACAATGCTCGTATCTTGTCCCAAAAATCACCGCCCAATACAAACAGGCTGGCAACGAATATCAAATCCCCTATCAAGCTGACAACCAACCGATGAGCTTCATAGCCAGGAATCTGGTGGGCCCCATAGGGCCCCAACCAGCCGAACACAATCGGAAATATAAACATGAACAAGCCGATGCGGTATCTGGTCAGGCTGACCCGTTCCGGAGGGCCGTGCTTCTTCAAAAAGCTGAAAAAACGTTCTTTGATCAGATTGTAACCGGATCTACCCATAATGACGATCGCTGCAATGGTGAAAATCTCTGGAATCCCTACGGCCAAGACCCCGGAAATGATAGTTTTCCAGCGGGTGGAAAGTTCGGTGGCTGTGATCAAGGGAATACAGAGGGGACTCAACCAGCCGACCACCAGTATGATCAGCCCTAAACGAAAGCGCCATCCGGCCCGGGGTTGCTCGGTTTCCGATGCTGTAGTTTCTACCATGGTTGAACCCTCTCACTCACTACATTTATTCAGACAGGATTTACAGGATTCGCGCTTGGTTCTATCATCGGTAGCGGCTTATTCGTAGGTTGGGTTGAGCATCCTGATATTTTTTGTTGGGTTTCGTTCCTCAACCCAACCTACTTACCAGCTATTTTCGTGCTTTCAGCAAAACCCAACGAATTGGCCAAAGATGGAATTATCCTCTAGGGTTCTTACTGCCTGGTTATGGTAATATCCTGTCAATCAATTCGATCTTGTCGGAAAAAATGAAATCAACATCGCATGTATCTTTAATTCCCAGCTTGAGCCGTTTTGCGAAGTACAGAAGGATCATACCCTTTCTGCGGCAAACGCTCAATAATTTCCTGATAGGTTGCCTCGTCAAGGGAGGGTGTCCGGCTGAGAACCCATAAATATTTGCGGGAGGGCTCCCCCACCACGGCCCATTGGTAGTCGGGGTCGAGGTCGATAATCCAATAATTGCCCTTGAAGGGCCAGAAAAACCAGACTTTGAGTTTGGCGTTGGTGGCCGTATCAACGACCTCGGCTTTTCCTTTGGATTCTTTCAGCGGCCCGTCAAGGCTGTCCTTGTGGCAGCGATTGACCACCTGGATTTTCCCATCCGGCAGCAGGCGGTAGTCGGCGGTCGATGCGGTACATCCTTTTTGAAACCAGGCCGGATAGCTGGCAATCTCGTACCACTTGCCCAGATAGCGCTGAAGATCGACCGATTCAACAACGGCTAATGGCGAACTGCTCTTAACGGTTCCGGCGCAGCTGAAAATAAAAAAGCTCGTTGCGATTAATGCCGGCAGGTGCTTCATTCCGCTCTCCCTAGTTGTCAAAATTTTTATTATAGAAAACAGTGGATTTTACAAAGGTACCCTTCATACTTTTATGAAACAACAGAAAATTTAGTGCCTTTTCAGCAGTCCTGCCTGATTGGTGGGAGCGGCTTTCCAGCCGCGATTAAAATGGAACTTTATCATTTAAAATCGCGGCTGAAAGCCGCTCCCACAGGCCAATAAAACAATCGACTCAAGGCTGCAAAGTTTCTTTATTGTTCAAACTGGCCTTTTTTTAGGCCAGAGGCGCCGCTCTTGTGTGACGAATCGGTTGGCAGGATAAGCGCTCGCTAATATCCCCTTCCTTGGTGGGAGGAGCAAGGGGGGAGGGTCGTACTACTTCCCCAAAAGTTCCCGCGCCCCCACGCCCCAGTGGGCAATGACCCTGGAAGCATCCCCGAAACTGGTTTCCAGTATTTCGATCCGATCGGCGCTCACGATCTTTACCGAACCTGCAAAGGATGCCGGTGCAAAGGGAAACAAGATGGTCATCTGCCCGTCACCGTGATCTTCTATGATGTATACGACTTCCTTTTCACCATCCGAAGAGCTGAATAGTCCTGCCCGAAAGGCACTATCCTCCTGCGCGCCCACCAGACCACGGCCCATCCGTTTCACCGCATTATAGAGCGGCAGCCTGTCGAGCAAAGTTCGCTCGATCCAGAGTCCCAATCGGCGCAGGGATGCAAACCGCAAAGCCAGCCCGAACATAAAAGAAGCTCCGACAATCAAGATTATCCCAATTATGACCGGCATTTTGACCTGATCGAAAGTTCCCTTGGGAAACAGATCCGCAATGGGCGTGGCCAGAGCTACCACTACCTGCAATAATTCGGACAGTAATAGATAGAACAATACCAGCGGCAGTAGGATGAAAAGGCCGCCAATGAGGGAGGTTTTTAAAAATTCCGCTATTTTGTTCAATGGAAGAACTCCACTTACAATCAGTTGTGGTTGGTCGCGGACTGAAAATTTTCACGCAACGCCGCTACGTTTTGTTTTGAGAAACTTTCATCACTCATCATATTTTTTCTCGTTGCGTCGCCGCGTCGTCGCGTGAGGACCAGCAATATCCACGGTTAGTCCAAACTACTCAAAGCCCACCGCGGCCTCAACCCGCCGATTCATCCTACGTCCCTCGGCCGTGTCGTTGCCGGCCACCGGGTTGGTTTGCCCGAACCACTGCAGTACGATGCGATCCTCTTCAATGTTGGCATTGTTCATCAAATAGGCCGCAACGCTCTCCGCCCTTCGGCGTGACAGGCCCAGGTTGTACTCCTCACTGCCGACACTGTCGGTGTAACCCGCCAAAACAGCGTAGCTGTCCGGGTTGGACTGCAAAAATTCACCAACCTTGTCGAGCTCGCCATGGTATTCAGGTTTGAGCATGGCACTGTCAAAATCAAACATAATATTGTCAGCGGCGGCACCGGCGGCCTTCATTTCCGTTAAGGTTTGAACTTCAGAGGTCGTTTTGACCACGTACAGCGCACCGGAGTTGTATTGGGGATTCTCGACAAACTTGGCAAACGAAATATTCCGTGAACATTCATTGGATTTGCCCATATCCACCAGACGCTTTTGTGCTCTAAGCGACGAATTGTTATCGCCAATAACGTAGAAACAAACATTGTATTTTTCAGCCAGCTCGGTGGTGATATCGCCGGGATCTTTCAACCCTGGCATTTCGCTGAAGGTGCCGTCACTGAAGATAAACACCACCGTTTTGCCCGACGCCCCTTGCAAAACCGGTTCAAGACTGCGAATGGCGCGTGGCAGGAAAGTGGCGCCTTCAGCGTCGGCTTTGATGCTGTTGATGGCCTGGGCGTATTTTTCCTTGTCCAGCGGTCCCATCGGATACAGGGCCTCAAACGGTGAAAATTCGTAAAGCGCGGCATTGTAGCCTAGATCCGGAAGTCCATTGGCGCCGTTTGTAAGGATTTCTTTGGCAACTTCCAGCTTGGACCTGGTCGAATCTTTCTG
>JASFSK010000056.1:0-13110 GCA_050114455.1 Desulfobacterales bacterium
GGTCCGACGGCCTTAAAAAACCTTGATCAAGTCTATCAATGCGCTGCAGCCGACGCGCTAAGGTGCGCGGCTGAGCTTTGGTGTATACAAAAATGATTATAACAATTATTTGATTAGTATATGCATTACCTATAACATCAGAAGCTGTGATTACGGCTGTTGAAATAATATGGCTACTGTGTCAGGGTGTAGATTTCAAAATCAAGACGATTAATCTCTAACTGAGGTGGGAACCTAATGTTCAAAATTGGTGATTTTTCCAAACTCGGGCAAGTATCGGTTCGGATGCTGAGGCATTATGATCAATTGGGGCTTCTGAAACCTGATCACATCGATAAATTTACCGGCTATCGCTATTATACTGCTGGACAATTGGCTCACCTCAACCGAATTATCTTCTTCAAAGATTTAGGTTTTTCACTTCAACAAATCAAAGATTTATTGAGCAATAACCTGCCCAACGATCAGCTTCGAGGGATGCTGATGATGAAGCAGGTCGAATTGGAACGCGAAGTGCAGGACAGTCACGCTCGTCTAGCGCGAGTTGAAGCCCGCCTCCAGCAAATTGAACAAGAGGGCAAACCAACCCCTTACGAAGTAACAACCAAATCGGTAGAAGAGATGGTAATTGCCACGGTGCGACAGTTGGTGCCCAAACCCCAGGATATGGATTACTATTGTAAACAGATGTATACAACGCTCTACAGGGGCTTGGGAGATTTAGGGATATCACCGCGCTATCCGGAGGTGACCTTCTATCACAATGAAGAATACCCTGAGCAAGACCTTGATGTGGAAGCTGCCGTTGTGGTCAGTGATCAATGCCTAACTGTCGATTGGGAACACCCACATCTTACAATTCGCACAGCACCCGCAGAAAAGAAGGTGGCGGCTCTTATATACGAGGGGCCATTTCCGAAAGTTGTCTCTGCAGTGCTGGCGTTGCTCAACTGGATCGGCATCAACGAGTGGCGCATCAGCGGCCCGTTGCGTGAGCTGCACTTGTCCGGTCCTGCCCACGTTAAAGGTCAGTTGCAGGAAAAGGCAGTGCTGGAACTGCAAATCCCCATCAAAACATAATCATGTAATCATCATGCCGGCCTTCGCCTTCGCGGAATTGCTGGCCAAAGTATATGAGAGGTGGATATGAATAGACGGACTTTCATTCGAATTGTTGGTGGTGGTGTTATTTTTTCGGCAATTGCTGGGCTTTCAGCGTGCAGCAGTGAAATGCCACCAGAGGCGATTGCGCCCTGGCAGGGCCCAAAACCAGATACAGATGTGCGTCATTGGATCTTGAGTTATGCAATTCTTGCACCCCATTCTCATAACCTGCAGTCCTGGCTGGTTGATTTGAGAAAGCCCGATGAGATCATGCTTTATTGCGATCTTGCAAGATTGTTGCCGGAAACGGATCCCTTTGGCCGCCAAATAATGATGAGCCACGGAACGTTTCTCGAGCTCGTTGATATTGCTGCGCGGGAACGCGGGATCCGAACCAGAATCGAGTTATTCCCCCAGGGTGAGTTTGGTCCTGAGAAAATTGATAAACGCCCGGTGGCCCATATTCGGTTGAGGTCGGATCCCGACGTTAACAAGGATCCTTTGTTTGGTCAGATTCTGAAGCGTCATACGAATCGTGAAGCATACGATATGAACAAAGCTATCCCGGCTGGTGTCGTTCAAGCCATGGCGGATTGCATGAAACCGCATCCGATTCGATTTGGATTTGTTGGATTGGACCAGCCCGAGGCAATCGAAAAACACCGCGCCGTTGCAGCTGAGGCCTGGAGAATCGAGCTTACGACGCCAGCGAAAATTCTGGAAACATATAAAGTATTGCGTGTAGGGGCAAGTGAGATCGCGAAGCACCGTGATGGCATATCAATTAACGATCCGTTTCTAAGCCTGCTAGTGCGTTTGGGGTTGTTTGATCGCTCCAAAGCACCGAAACCGAATGATTCTGCCATTGCTGGCCAGATAAAGGATTTTAATAAAAACCTCGAACTGACCCCCGGTTTTCTATGGATGATCACCGATGGCAACGGTCGGGATGCTCAGGTGAATGCCGGGCGGGCCTATGTTCGGGTTCAGCTATCGGGTACAGCTCACGGCATATCGATGCAGCCGCTCCAACAGGCGTTGCAAGAATACCCCGAGCAACAGAATCCCTACCGAGAGATACATCACCTTCTTGATGCGCCTTTACCCCGCTTCACGGTTCAAATGTGGGCGCGATTGGGATATGGGCCTCAAATTGAACCTTCGCCGCGTCGCGGTGTAAATGCCCATATTGTCGAGTCGTGACATCGATATGACTGAGAAATTAAATCACTTGGTAGATAGTTGCCGCCATTTCAGGATGCCGATTCATTCATTTGCTTCTGAACTTGAGCGAGCTTGCGGATATGTCCTTTTTCCTCTTCAATTAAGTCGACAACTATTTTCCGGTCAGCATCCGTCAAAAACGGCAGGAATTCTCTAAAGTAAAGGATCGCATCCTTTTCAAATCCGATGGCCAATTGAAAAACTTTCTTGGAGCTGATGGCATTTTCCACGAATTCTGCGGAATCGACTTCTGAATAAAGGCGGTCGTCGATGACCGAGTCCATGTAAGCGTCCATCTCTTCGTCGTACTCTTCCGCGCGGGTCTCTTGTGGCAAACTGTCCCGAAGCTGGGTGAAAGCGGCCACATGTTTATCTTCCTCATCGGCGAGGAATTGAAAAAGCTCCTTCATCGTTTGGTCCGTGCTTAATTCACACACTTTTGCAAAAAAGGCCCTGCGCCGTTTCTCTTTTTCGACGGCTGCCTCGGCGATATCGCGTACTGAAAAAAGAATCGTCATATAGTTTCCTCCCCTAACCTGGATGAACCGGAATTGAAGATTGAAGATTGAAAATTGAATATTTGAGGAAATCGCTCCGCTCTGTCGTTCTTTTGCAAGTCATTTTTAATTGATCCGCCGAAGGCGAACCTTAAATATTCAATATTCAATCGAAAATATTCAATCATTTAAATTACCCTTCCCTCATGCTTTGGAAGCTCTCTCCAGCTGAAGTGAAGGAAATGCCAGTGCATGGGTTAGGTGGTAAGCTGCCTGCAAGTAAGATGTGGGACATAACGGATAGCATTCTTTGCAGTCCCAGCATTCCTTGGCAGCCAACTCCGGGATGAAGTTGATTTCTCTTTTAGCACCGTTGTCGACAAAGGCGATGACGTTTTTCTTTTTGACCTCGGCGCAGTATCTGACACATAATCCGCATAGAATGCAAAACGAGGATGACTTGGGAAACCGATCCTTGTCCGCACCATAGGCTGCAGCCAACTCTTTCATCTGTTCGGAATCCGGTGCATGGGCAAGCAGGAATTCCAATATCAATTTACGGATTTTATCGACCGTCTCCGATCGGGTCCGAACGATCAGATCCGCCTGGACCGGGAAAAGACATGCCGCCACAAGCTTCGTGCGGCCGCGCGTTTCAGTTTCCACGGTGCACAGCCGGCATCCGCCGTAAGGAGCCAACATCTCGTTGTGACACAAGGTGGGGATAAAAATATCGGCACTGCGAGCAGCCTCGAGAACGGTCATACCCCCTTTGGCCTTCACTTCCCTGCCATCGATGTTCAAAGTAATGTCACTCATCAAGTTTTATCCTCTATTTGATGGCCGCCTCATACTCTTCCTTGAAATAGCGCAGCGTTGCCTTAAGCGGGTCAGTCCCGGTTTTTCCCAATGCACACAAGGAAGCGGCGCTCATCACTTCGGCTATCTCCTGCATGGTCTCGATGTCGCCCGCTTTACCCTTGCCTTCACACATACCGTCTAAAATGGTGAGCAACTGCCGGATGCCTTCCCGGCAGGGCACGCATTTACCGCACGATTCATTGGTCAGGAAGGTCAGGAAAAACCGGGTCGCGTCGACCATGTTGGTATCCTCATCCATGACCATCAGGGCGCCGGCACCAATGGGGGCACCTAGTTTGCCGAGGACATCGAAGTCAAGGGGCGTGTCGATGAGGCTTGCGGGAATCGAACCGCCCATAGCGCCACCAAAATGGATGGCTTTGAGCTCTTTGCCGTTGGGTACGCCGCCGCCGATATCATAGACAATTTGTCTGAGGGTGGTTCCAAAAGGCACTTCCACCACACCGGAGTTGACCACATTGCCGGACAGGGAGATCATTTTGGTGCCTTTGCTGCGTTGTGTACCTATCTCTGTATACCGGTCCGCACCCTTTTCAATGATCTGGGGAACGTTGGCCCAGGTCTCCACGTTGTTCAGGTTACTGGGCTTGTCCCAGATTCCGCTTACCGAGGTGCGGATGTACTTGGGCCGTGGCTCCGGATTCCGGCCTTCGATGGACCGCATCAAGGCACTGGATTCACCGGAGACGAAAATCCCCACATCAAAATGGACTTCGACATCAAAGTTAAAACCCGAACCTAAAATGTTGTCGCCCAGCAGCCCGTACTGCCTTGCTTGCCCGAGGGCGCGGTCGATGTTCTTTCTCAATTGCTTTGAGTCATGGCGGGTATAGATGAAACCCTGCCGGGCACCGATGGCATAGGCGCCGATGATCAGCCCCTCCAATACCAGGTGCGGGTTACCCGTGAATATGGCCCGGTCCATGAAGGCCCCCGGCTCGCCCTCGTGACCGTTGACGATGACATATTTGTGTTTCTCTAGCGCATTGCGGGTGGTCTCCCATTTCAGTCCGGCGGGAAAGCCGCCGCCCCCGCGTCCCCGCAGGTTGGCTCTCTTGACTTCGCCCAGTACGTCTTTGGGTTTCATTTCAAACAGGGCTTTGGATAACGCGGCGTATCCGCCGATCCCAATATAATCGTCGATGTTCGCGGGATCGATGCGGGTGTTGTTGCCGATCAGGTTCCGGCTCTGGTACTTGTAGAAGGGGATCTCGTTTAAATGAACTGCTTTTTCCCCACTGACAGGGTCCACATGGACCAGGCGATCGACCACCTTTTTGCCCTGGATGGTTTGCTTTACAATTTCCGGAACATCTTCCGGTCTAACCTTAACATAGTAGATCTCTTTGGGATAAATGACGACGTTGGGGCCTTGCTCACACATGCCGTGGCAACCGGTGGCCCGAATATCCACCGTGCCTGCCAGACCATGTTTTTCAATTTCTTGTTCGAAAGCCCGAATCATCCCCCCGTTACCAAGACCATGGCATCCGGCGCCGGAGCAGATGGCAATCGCCGACTTCTCAGGGTCTTTACGGGACAGGATATCTTTTCTGAGGGCCTCCAACTCGGCAGCTGATTTTATCCTTATCATCGTTATTCCCTATGCGTAATTTTTCAACAGATCTTGCGCCTTGTCAGGTGAAATTCTGCCGTGATGCCGTCCATCGATGATGATCTCAGGCCCCAGTGTACAGCACCCTTGACAGCTGCCGGTCTCCAGGCTGAATTTGGCATCCGTGTCCATTTCACCAGGCCTGATTCCGATCAGTTGCTGAACCGAATCAAGCAGACGATCCGATCCCCTGAGGTGGCATGAGGTGCCATTGCAGACCTGGATTTCATGACGCCCCTTGGGTGTCAAACGGAAGGTTTTGTAAAAAGATGCAATCTGGATCACCCGGCTCAAGGGAACTTCCAGTTTCCGGCTGATGGTGCTCAAGATCTCCTTGGGCAGCCATTGGTTTTCGCTCTGGACATCCATCAATACGTGGATCAATGCCCCGGGTTTGCCCTGATATTTATCAACGATCTGATCGATCTTGGCATTCCCCAGTGCCGCTGGTTTTATATCGGCCTCAGCCTTGGCAACGGTTTCATCCCCATCATGGTAAAATGCAGCGGCAATCAGATGGCGGCTTTCATCAAAGCGGCACATCCCCTGCCTCGCGGCGATGTTGACATGGCGGGATATCTCGGATGAACTCAGACCCAGCTGTTGGCAAAGTTCTCCGGTTGAACGGGGCTTTTCCCGCAGCAGGGTCATGATTTGACAGATAGCCAGTTTATCGGCAATCAATTCCCGAAACAGCGTCTCAAATTCATCGCTGGCGTAAAAGGCCTCGACTGCTTCAACACTTTTCAGCCGTACCCGCAGCCGCTTATCCTCCACCAGCTTTATGTAGGCAATCATGCTTTGGAGGGTCTTCAGGCGGAAGGCCAGAATATTATCATCGAGGCCTTCGCCTTCGCCAAGGGGACCCAATGATTTTACCGTTTGAGAGAAGTCATTCATGACCTCTGCAAAGCGGCTGCCTTCGGCTGCAGATATCCATTCGAGCCGCAATCGCTGAGGGTCAAGTCCGATCAACGTCAGCAGTTTGCGGCACAGATGCATCATGCTCAAGGCGAGGTAATTGCCTTCGGTGATGTAGTGGCACTCGCCAGGCCAGCAACCGCCGATGAACACCCCATCTTTTCCATTGGAAAACGCACGGAGCATAAATGCCAGGTCGACTCTGCCGGTGCACATGACACGTACAATTTTGATATCAGGCGCGTATTGTTGTCTGGAAACTCCAGCCAGGTCCGCAGCGGAATATCCTCACCAATTGCAAAGGAAGCCCAATATTTCAGGCCGAAACTCACGCATGGTTGCCATTTATCGTCACTCCTTTTTCTTCTTTGGTGTATCAAGCAGCATCAATCTGGCTTAGTATCTCTTCGTCGGTAAAGTGCTTCAGGTATATTGCCCCGGTGGGACACCGGGTGGTGCAAAGGCCGTCACCCTTGCAGAGGATCGGATTGACCGTGGCTTTTTTCCCTTTGGGCGTATCCACAAATTCAATGGCGCCATAGGTACACAGTGAAATACACGCCCCGCAGGTTTCGCAGGCGCTCTCATTAACCTCGCAGATCGCACCAGAGGCGGTAACCGAATCCTTGATGAGGACCGTTACCGCGCGGCCGGCGGCACCATAGGCCTGACTGATGGTTTCGTTAATATGCTTGGGGTAGTGCGCCGTGCCACAAATGAAAATACCATCGACGGCAGAATCGACCGGTCTCAGTTTGACGTGGGCCTCCTGGAAAAAGCCATCCGGGTCCATGGCCACCTTGAACAACTTGGCGACGTCGGTGCTCGTCGAAGACGGAATAACGGCGGCCGCCAGCTGGAGAATATCGGCGTCGAGTAGCAGCCTTTTGCCGAGGACATGGTCGGTTACAGCAACCTGGAGCATCTTGCGGCCGCCCTCCTCGACGGGCTGCACTTCAAGCTTGTCGTTCCGGCTGTAACGAACGAACTGAATATTCTTTTGCGCGGCTTCGCGATAGAAGTCCTCTTTAAACCCATAGCTTCGCATGTCCCGATAAAGGATGTAAATATCCATATCCGGGTTGATGGCTCTGAGGTCAAGGGCGTTCTTGATGGAATGACCGCAGCAGACGCGGCTGCAGTAATTTCTCTGCTCGTTCCGGCACCCCACACACTGGATCATCACCAGGCTTTCGCAATTGCTCAGCCGTTCATCCTTGTTGACGATCAAGGTATCCATTTCAATCGAGGTAACCACATTTTCATTTTCACCGTAAAGATACTCGGTGGGTTTATACTCTTGTGCACCGGTAGCGATAATGGCCGCTCCGTGGCGAATATCCTTGATTCTTCCCTGGGATCCAATCTTGGTGGTGAAATTACCGATGTAACCATTGACATCCAGGATGGTTGCATCATGGGAGACGTGAATCAACGGTTGCCGATAAACCTGCCGGATCACATCCTGAAGATGCCCCTGTACGTCCATGCCCTCCAGGGTATGGTAGAGATTGCGCGCCATTCCACCCAGTTCGGGCTCCTTCTCCACCAGGTAAACTTCGAATCCCTGGCCCGCCAGACTCAGAGCGCTGGTCATTCCGGCGATGCCGCCGCCAACCACCAGACAGGCCTTGTTGACCGGTAATTCAAATTCCTCCAATGGCTCGAGGCGTGCCGATCGCGCCACCGACATACGGACAATTTCTTTGGCTTTCTGGGTCGCCTTGGCGGTCTCTTTTGAATGCACCCAGGAGCAATGCTCACGGATGTTGGCCATCTCGTAGAAATACTGGTTAATGCCGCCTTCACGGCAGGTGTCGCGGAAAAGCGGCTCATGGGTGCGGGGTGTGCAAGCCGCAACCACCACCCGGTTGAGGCCTTTTTCCCGGATCGTGTCTGCTATTTCCTGGGCATTGTCCGAGGAACAGGCAAAGAGGCTTTCCTGCGCATGAACGACATTGTCCAGGGTCGAGGCGTACTCGACAACTGCAGGTACATCCACGACCCGTCCAATATTCGCACCACAATGGCATACGAAAACCCCGACTTTCGGCGCTTCAGCGGTGTCATCACGTTCCGGTGGATAGACCCGATCCCTGG
Source organism: Desulfobacterales bacterium (assembly GCA_050114455.1). Taxonomy (GTDB): domain Bacteria; phylum Desulfobacterota; class Desulfobacteria; order Desulfobacterales; family JAFDCJ01; genus JAFDCJ01. The sequence goes on from JASFSK010000056.1 coordinate 8,344, forward strand.
CCAGATCGCCACGGCGGTAAACCAGAAACTGACTGCACAGGGCATCGGCACCGCTGGCTGTGACGACGGATTCGGGGATATCGATCGGACCCTGGAACGCTCCGCTGACAAAAACACCGGGTCTCGAGGTTTCGATGGGATTGGTTGATTTGTTCATACAGAACTGATGCGCATTGAGCTCAATGCCGAACTTTTGGGCTAGATCCAACGCATCCGCGGGCGGAACCAAACCCACAGAAAGCACCACCATGTCGAATTCTTCTTCCTTGACGCCTTGATCAAAGGTGGCGTAGCGGATGGTGACATTTTTGCTTTCGGGGATCTCCCGTCCGATGGAGACGTAGGAGCGGATGAACCGCACGCCGGGAAGGTTTTCCGTTCTTTGATAGAATCGCTCGAAGTCCTTGCCAAAAGCTCGTATATCGTTGTGGAAGATCGTCGCCTGCATGTCGGCATGATGATCCTTGGCCAAAATCACCTGCTTCTGGGTGTAGGTGCAGCAAACCGCAGAACAGTAGCTTTTGCCACCCTCGACGACCTCTCTGGACCCCACGCATTGAATCCAGGCGATTCGGTCGGGAAGTTTTCCGTCTGAAGGACGCCGAATCTCCCCATCAAAAGGTCCAGTGGAGGACAAGATCCGTTCGAAATCCAGGCTGGTTACCACGTTTGGCATGATTCCATAGCCGAAATCGCCCCTGGGTTTGGGGTCAAACACCTCGTATCCGGGAGCAAGGATGATGGCTCCGACCTCGATTTCCAGCCGTTTCGGTTTCTGATCGAGATCGATGGCCTCATGTTTACAAACACCCCGGCAAATCGTACATTGCTCGTCTTGCAGATAGAGGCAGGTTTCAGGGTCTACATAGGTAATCAGCGGAACCGCCTGGGAAAAATAGATATGGATGGCTTTGTTCAGTGAAAGATTCTGATTATAGGGATCCGGGACTTTCACCGGACAGTACTCGACGCAGGTCGTACAGCCCGTGCAACGATCCTCGATAATGTATCGTGGTTTTTTGATCAGGGTAACCATGAATTCACCGGCTTCTCCTTCCACTCGCTCGACTTCGGTGTAGGTCAGGATCTCGATATTGGGATGCCGGCTGCACTCAATGAATTTTGGAGACTCGATGCACATTGAGCAGTCATTGGTGGGAAAGGTCTTGTCGAGTTGGGCCATTTTGCCGCCAATGGCTGGAGATTTGTCCACCAGGAAAACTTTGAAACCCGTCTCGGCAAGATCGAGAGCTGCCTGGATGCCACTGATGCCACCCCCGACAATCAACACATCGACACGCTTGTCATCTACGGAGCTGTCATCTGGCAGCCCGTCAATTGTTTCATTTTCCAATTTCATCCGTCCTTGTCAGGTGTCTAACGCTTCGTTGCCCGGGCGACTCCTTTTTTCACCATTTCGGCACCATATTTTTTTATCAGTGCTTCGATGCCCATTTCCATCTCTCCACGCGTCACTTCTTCTTCGACAACTTCCTCTTCCCTCTCCGAATAGGTCAAGCAGCCGCGTCCGCACATCTGAACACACATCGGCTCCGAAATTGGGGGCACATCTTCACACATGTCGCATTTTAACGGCAGCCCCGAATCGGGCTCTTTGAACCAATCCCTCGATGGGCAGGAAGCCGGACAGAAAGCGCATTCCGAATACTCCTTGCCGTCGATCACATAATGATTGCGGCCATTACATTCGGCCTGCGTAAAGCCGCTGGCTCGGACGGGCACCCATTGATCGTTTCTTTCGTCGATGACCACCTTGATCCGGGAACGGGCCGGATTAAAGCTACTGTACTTCGGCGTGGCGTGAAATGCAGCGCAGGCTTTCTCGCAGGCGCGACACCCGTTGCATTTGCTCAGGTCCACTATTATTTCTTTGATTATTTTTTTTGGGGCCGGCTTGCTCATTGCTCTTATCACCTCCCGGACTATTTATTCTTGATATTGTAATCAGTTAGAGTGAAATGCTCAGCTTTGCGGAAACTCACGTCTGCATCTTTGGGTCTTCCTTCCGAGTAACATGATTGATCCGTGTAGCAAATATTTTCATCTCCATTAATGAGTCCCCGCTTGATAAGTTCATCGGCAACGTCATCCAAGCCTAATTTATCCAACGTTAATTTCGTAGGAACGCCTTCGTTGGTCCAACCCTTGAATTTGTAATATTCGTCAAGAAGCTTCTGTTCATTTTCAGGCTCCCTTTTCTGCCAGTGATCTTCAGGTGGCTTCTCGTCGGCTCTTTTCAATCCTCTACTCATATTGATGGCCCTGACAAGGTTCCGATTTCTTCTGGCTACCTGCCACAAGTCATCGGCATCCATATCGATTCCGGCCGCCAATTTGATAAATGTGGGTATGTTGTAGATGTTGTACGCGGAGCCGCCACCGAATTGACCTCTAAATGATGAACAGAAGGCGCAAATGCCAAGGGCGTCATCAACGTAGTGCATGGTTTCGTTCCAGTCGCAAATGTTAATTGCCGCTTCAAATGATGGATGTTGACGAGGCTCCCATTCCATGAAGAATTTTTTAAACCGCTCGGGTGCCGATGTCCATCCATCGACAAACTGCTGTCTCTCCGGAAGCTCTCTAATTGGGTCCTGCGGATAAGAGCCTTCAGTCTGATTAATCGCCATCTTGTCGCTGGTGCAATACATGAGATAATAAGGATAATTCACTTTTCCCAGCTTGAGCGGTATCTGCTCAAATTTCTTCATTGTGTTATGGTCATAGGCTTCGGCGCCATTGCCGATCTGACGGGCTGCCCGATAGACGCCATTGGCCAGGACATCTCCGATTCCTTCCCTCCGGACAAGCTTTTCCAGAAGATAGTAAAACCGATCAGCGGATTTTGGCGGGAACTCAGGCAGCTCCTTGTCAGATAAAATGCCTGCTTCGTAAAGTTCGATGGCGAACGCTATGGTTTGGGGTGCGGCATAGCTGTCGACACCGTACTCCTGGCTTAGGGCCAGTATGTCGAAAGTAAAAGGAAGCTCTTCAAAGGCCGCCATATGCCAGGTGCCTTTTCCAAAGCATTTTAACATATACCTTTGCCGTCCAGGAGGCTTGACCACGAGGTGGCAGTTTTTGGGGCAATTGTAGCAGCCTTGCAGCCGGTCGCGGATTTTCAGGGTATACTCCTTCCACCGGTCTTCTAACTCCTTGCTCCAGTAGCCTCTTCTTCGGGTGCGGGCATTGCCCCAGGCAAAATTGTCGTGGTGAAACGCATCGTTCCACTCGATGGCCATGAGGTCGCCGTTAAATGGACTTTCGTGTATATCCTGATAGTGTTGGAGACATACCCTGAACAGCTCTTCAGGATTGGACACATAAAAATCTTTAGTGCCCCGCACTGCGATCGCTTTGAGCCTCTTATCCCCCATAATCACCCCGACGCCACGAGCTGCAGAGGCGTTGAAGTGCTCTATGGTCGCCATGAAAAGCCTGTTTTCGCCGGCAAGACCGATGGCTGCTACTTGGATATCAGGATCTTTTAACTCATCTTTAATCGCATGTGCAGTTTCCTGGGCGCCTTTCCCCTTGAGGTGAGAGGCGTCCCGTATTTCCACTTTGTCATTGTGTACCCACAAATAGACCAAATCTGAAGCTTTGCCTCGAAGGATTATTTTATCGTAGCCGGCATGTTTGAGCTCCGGCCCGAAATAACCGCCAAAAATCGAATTAGAAAACATGTTTGTCTGGGGAGAAATGGTATCGACCATGGTGCGGTTGGCTGCGGGTATGGGCGTACCGTCCAGAAGGCCTGCGCTAAATATGAGCAAATTATCGGGCGAAAAGGCATCGGTCTCCGGACTCACACGATCCCATATCAACCTGGCGGCACTGCCATTACCCCCCAGATGATGCCTGGTAATTTCGGGGTCTGTTTCTACCCGCTCTATATTGCCTAAAGTCAAATCAACTTCTAAATTAATGCCGGTTTCTGCATACCTCATTTTTTACTCCTGGTAAATTACCCAAATCTTGGCGGTGTTTGACATCTTTCCGTTTTAAAGATAGTAGGTTCCGATGCAATGCATCGAAATTTATTGTTATTTTTTCGTTATTGCCCCGGCATGGCTTTGGGTCAAAACATCAGCAGTCTCAAGTTCGCTTGATTTACGGGCCTTGAAGGCGTCCACCATCAGAGAAAATACACTTTCCAGATCCTCAAACAGGCAATAAGATCTATCCTTTAACAACCATCGAATGATGATATGATCCATGATGCCAACAAAAATATCCCGCGCCACTCGCGAATCGAGATTTTTTTTAAACTCCCCGGAAGAGCGCCCTTCTTCAAAAATATCTGACAGATATGAATAGAGCTGTTTAACATTGGAATAAACATCGGTGGTCATAAAATTGGAATTGGTTTTTAAAAAGAGATAGACGATTTTGGCATCCAGAGGGGATTGTTCAACTCTGCGCATGTACCACCACAGGTATTTTCTTAGTTTGTTGATGGCTCCTTGGATGCCAAAGAGCTGATCCTCGAGATCGCGCAGTAATTCAGACAGCCACAGGTCGGGGATCATGTGCAGTAAATCTTCTTTTCCCTGGAAATATTCGTAAAGAGCGGCTTCGGACAAGCCTGCCTGTTTGGATATGTCAACGACGGTCGTCTTTTGGTACCCCTTGTCGGCAAATAGCATTCTGGCCGAATTTAGGATGCGATCTCGGGTTTGCGTTTTCCCATTGTTTTTTGCGACGGTTTTTGTCATTTGCTCTTTTTATCAATAGGTATTTCTA
>JASFSK010000057.1:0-13062 GCA_050114455.1 Desulfobacterales bacterium
GTTTTAAGGTAATTAGAGAGTAATAAGGAGAAATTATGATACCCAATCAGCGCCAATTGTTTGATATCCCCGACGATGTCACTTATTTGAATGTCGCCTACACAGCCCCGCTGCTGCGGGCAGCGGCCAAGGCCGGCCGCGATGCCATTCAAGCCAAACAACATCCCTGGACCATTTCATCGAACCATTTTTTCGATTCGGTCGAGACGGTGCGTACTCTATTTTCCAAGATCGTCGGCTGTCAGGCCGACTGTATCGCTATCATACCCGCTGTATCTTATGGCATCGCTCTGGCCGCAAAAAACCTTCCTGTGGGAAAAGGACAGTCTATTCTGGTGCTGCAGGATCAGTTCCCGTCGAATATATATAGCTGGCGCGATCTGGCATCCCGAACCAACGCTGATCTGAAAATAATCCCGCGGCCGATCGATAGTGATTGGACGACTGCCGTATCGAACGGCATCGAAGACGACACCGCCATTGTCGCCGTCTCAAATTGCCATTGGACGGACGGCAGTTTGATCGATCTTGAAAAAATCGGCGAGCTGTGCCGTGCCAAGAATGCTGCCTTGGTGGTTGATGGTATTCAATCCCTTGGCGCTCTTCCTTTTTCTACAGAACGGGTGCAGCCGGATTTTTTAGTAGCCGGTGCACACAAATGGCTCTTGGGACCCTATAGCTTCGGGTTTTGTTATGTGGATCCCCGGTGGCATAGTGGTCAGGCTCTCGAAGAAAACTGGATGAACAGGGCCGATTCCGAGGATTTTGCCCGTCTGGTAGACTACCGCGAGGGCTACCAGAAAGGTGCCAGAAGATTTGATATGGGTGAAAGCAGCAATTTTATTCTCTCACCAATTGCGGCAAAAGCATTGGAACAGATACTGGACTGGAGTATTGAAGACATTGCTGTTACGTTGGAAACCAAAACCAGTGCCATCGCCGCGCGTGCCAAGGATATCGGTTTTGTGGTGGCACCAAAGCATACCCGATCACCCCATCTGATCGGTATTTCTAAACCCGGAGGATTCCCTAAAAAGCTGCCGAATTTGCTGGCAGAGGAAAAAATATTCGTCAGCGTCAGAGGCGAATCTATCCGAATTGCACCCCATCTATACACCACCGAGGAAGACATCGAGCGGCTTTTTTCAGCTTTGAGAAAGACATTATAAACGGTTACAGATGGAGGGTGCCGGGAAGGCCGAAAGTTGAACGGCTCAACCATGGTTAAATAATGAGTCGTTGTTATTTTCCGTATGAAGAATTTCAATCCGGTCGGCCTTGCGGTAGCCCCTGGGGAGCTTTTTGCCGCGCCGGCCGCGCTCGCCGATAAAATCAGAAATGTTTCCCGGTGTGAATCTAACGGATTGTTTCCCGGCATGGACCTTTATCGAGGCCCCTAAAGGTATTATTTCCAACAATTTTAAGTGCTCTTCGCGATTTCTTAGCTTTGCCGGCGGAATTTGAATGATTTTGTTGCCTTTGCCTCTGGGCAGCTCGGGCAGTGCCTTGGCGGGGATGACCAGCATGTGCCCTCCGGTCGTAATTGCGGCCAAATAGTCGGTTTCGTAGTCGTTGACATAAATGGGCGGTAGCGGGTTGGAATCTTTGGGAACTGTCAGCATGGCTTTGCCCTTGGTGTTTTTCGTAATCATATTGGCAATATCCGTAATAAAACCGTACCCGGCGTCACTGGCAAGCATTACTTTCTGATCCGGCAACCCCATGACAACTGACAGAAATCTGGCCCCATTTGAGGGTGTCAATTTGCCGGTCAGGGGCTCCCCATGCCCCCTTGCCGAAGCCAGGTTGTGGGACGGCAGCGAATAGGACCTACCTCTGGTATCAAAAAAGATTGCTGGTTGAATGGTTTTACCGCGGGCGGCACTCAAGAATTCATCACCTGCCTTATAGTTGAGATTAACGGGATCCACTTCGTGTCCTTTGGCAGCACGCACCCAACCGCCGGCGGAGAGCACCACCGTGACTGGTTCGACCGCCGTTAATTCTACTTCCTTGATGGCCTGTGCTTCTTGGCGCTGGATAATGAGGGTTCTACGTTTGTCACCGAATTTTTGAGCGTCTGCATTGAGCTCTTTTTTCATTAGGGTTTTCAGGCGTTGATTGGATGACAGCGTTTTATTGATCCCTTCTTTTTCTTTTTCCAGATCCTGTTTTTCATTCCTAATTTTAATTTCTTCAAGTTTTGCAAGCTGACGAAGCCGAATCTGCAATACCGCTTCGGCCTGTACTTCGGTAAGGCCAAATTTTTGCATTAATATCGGTTTGGGTTCATCATTTTCCCTGATTATCCGGATCACCTCGTCGAGGTTAAGATAGGCCACGAGAAGCCCATCGAGCAAGTGTAAACGGTCGTTGATCTTGTTGAGGCGAAATTCCAGGCGGCGGATCACCGTTTGCCGGCGATATTTGAGCCATTGTTTGAGTATTTCCAGCAGACCCAGGGTTTGAGGCTTGCGGTTCAACCCGATGACGGTCATGTTGATTTTAAAACTTTTTTCAAGATCGCTGGTTGCAAACAGATGACTGATCAAGGCATCTTTGTCCACACGATTGGACCGCGGCATGATCATGAGGCGCGTTGGTTCGTCCTGGTCCGATAAGTCGCGGATGTCGGAAACCATTGAAAGCTTTTTATCTCTCATCTGCAGGGCTACCTGCTCGATCACCTTGGCTGGTGAAACTTGATAGGGCAGAGAAGTGATAATGATATCCCCGTTTTCGTATTCATATGTCGCCCGCATGCGAATCATACCCTGCCCGGTACGATAAATGTTAACGATTTCTTCTTTGGACGTGATTATTTCCGCCCCGGTCGGGAAATCGGGTCCCTGTATAATGTGGCAAATTTCTTCAATAGTGGATTTGGGCTTGTCGATCAGGAGAATGCAGGATTCAATGATTTCAGCCAGGTTGTGGGGTGGGATATCGGTTGCCATACCCACAGCAATGCCGGTTGCACCGTTTAATATAACATTCGGCAGCCGGGCAGGAAGCATACGCGGTTCGCTGAGAGTGCCATCAAAATTGGAAGCCCAGTCCACCGTTCCCATCGAAAGTTCGGCAAGAAAAACATCTGCATAAGCAGACAAGCGGGCCTCGGTGTATCGCATGGCGGCGAATTCCTTCGGGGCGGCGTTCGACCCCCAATTGCCTTGGCCGTCGATAAGCGGATATCGATAGGAGAAATCCTGGGCCATCAGCACCATGGCTTCATAACAGGCACTGTCACCGTGGGGGTGATATTTGCCTAAAACATCCCCGACGGTGCGGGCAGATTTTTTGTGCTTTGTTGTCGCGCGAAGGCCGAGTTCGCTCATGGCATACACAATTCGGCGTTGTACGGGTTTGAAACCATCGCCGATAAACGGCAAGGCCCGGTCCATGATCACGTACATGGCGTAATTCAGATAAGACGGCCTTACAAAAGCGTCCAGAGAAAGCTGTTCGATGCCATCGTAGGCAACTATTTCTTGTTGAGACATTGCTATCTTACTCCGTTTATATGACATCAGGATCCGCTAAATCACCTTCTTTTTCAAGCCAGTGCTTGCGGTCTCGGGACCTCTTCTTGGCCAAGAGCATATCCATGGTTTCAAAAATACTTTTTTCATTTTTGAGGGTAAGCTGGATCAAACGTCGAGAGTCGGGAAGCATCGTCGTTTCCCTCAGTTGACTTGGGTTCATTTCACCAAGACCTTTAAATCGTTGAACGTTGGGTTTCGCTTTTTTTGCCGATCCATCGCCATTCAATCGTTTTAAGATGTCATCTTTTTCTGTTTCATCGAGAGCATAGTATACCTTTTTACCCTGATCGATGCGATATAAAGGCGGCATCGCAACGAATATATTACCCGCTGCGACCAAAGGTCTGAAATGCCGCAGAAAGAGTGCACACAGAAGTGACGCAATATGAAGCCCGTCTGAGTCGGCATCTGCCAAGACAATGATTTTCCGATAGCGAAGGTTAGAAAGATCCGAGATCCCCGGGTCGACACCCACCGCAGTGGCAATATCATGAATTGCACTTGATTTTAAAACGTTGGCAGTTTCCACTTCCCAGGTATTTAATATTTTACCTCTTAATGGAAGCACGGCCTGTGTTTGTTTATCGCGTGCCTGTTTGGCGGATCCACCGGCGGAATCGCCTTCCACCAGAAAAAGCTCGCTTTCAGCAGGATTCTGGGATAAGCAGTCCGCCAGTTTACCCGGCAGCGTAGGACCGCTTCCCACTTTTTTTCGAACCACTTTTTTGGCCGCTTTGAGCCTTTTGCGGGCATTTTCAATTGCCATCTCGGCCAGCCTCTCCCCCGTTTCGGTGTGATGATTGAGCCAAAGGGCAAAAGCATCCCGGACGACATTGGCCACAAAAGATGCAAATTGCCGTGAACCAAGCCGCTCTTTTGTTTGTCCCGAAAATTGGGGATCGTTCATTTTTGCCGACAGAACATAGCTGCATTTATCCCATATATCCTCCGGCGCCAGTTTAATGCCGCGTGGGAGGAGGTTACGAAATTCACAAAATTCTCGGACAGCCGCCAAAAGGCCGCTTCGAAATCCGTTAACATGGGTTCCGCCCTGAGTGGTTGGAATGAGATTGACATAGCTTTCGGCGATCTCCTGTCCTTGCTCGGGTAGCCAGATAGCCGCCCAATTGACAACTTCCTCTTTTCCTTCCTGATGCCCCACGAAGGGGGCTTCCGGAATTCGGTCATGCTCTGATAGGTTCTCTATCAGATAATCTCTGAGACCGTCTTCAAAATACCAGGAATCGGTTTCACCTGTGTGCTCATTCGTAAAGTTAACTGTCAGACGCGGACATAAAACGGCCTTGGCACGCAGAACGTGTTTTAGACGCCGCACGGAAAATTTAACTGAATCGAAATATTGCCCATCCGGCCAAAATCTTATCGTTGAACCGGTATTACGTTTTCCAACTGATCCGATTTTTTTAAGTTTGGATGCTTTCTTGCCCTTTTCAAAAGAAATAGAATATTTGCTGCCATTTCGTTTGATTTCGACTTCAAGCCGGGTGGAAAGGGCATTTACCACTGAAACGCCAACGCCGTGCAGACCTCCTGAAAATCGATAGTTTTTTATGCCGAATTTGGCACCGGCATGGAGCTTTGTCATGATGACCTCAACCCCAGTCATCTTTTCTTCGGGATGAATGTCTATAGGCATACCGCGCCCGTCGTCACTGACTTCCAATGATCCATCTGTGTGATAAAAGACATTGATCCGCTTGGCAAAGCCGGCGATGGCTTCATCAACCGCATTATCGATCACCTCCTGAGCCAGATGGTTCGGTCGGTTTGTATCTGTATACATGCCGGGTCTGCGTTTGACCGGATCAAGCCCCTTTAGCACTTCTAGTGAGGATGCATCATATTTATGCGACACTGTATCTCTAAATAGACTGTTATCTTTAATGTGAACCTCCTAAAGGTGCTTGTCAGGAATCCTCAAGAAATCCTGTATCGGTCTGCCACTTGTGGCTGTGAATGATTTTGGGCGTGCAGCTTACCGAATATTCGTTGAACCTGGCCGACATTAAAAAATCGGAGTCGGATTTGATCCGATCCCGATTCAAGGCCATAAAACTATCCATCAGTGTCCATGGTTTATCGCTCGAAAGTTGCAATAGATCAATTTGATATTAGCTCTGCTTGGATAACTTGTTAATATCTGTAAGAATACCCAATTGTTCCTTGTATGTCAACGATTACCTCACTACCATATGTTGTGTAGATTGAGACGATCTGATATTGATTATTAAAAGGCGTTACCCCCTGAATTTGGAACAGATTTTATTCATGGAAAAGATCATGGTCAAAAACTCTCTTGACTTCGAAATTTGATTAAGTACTATCGATGTATTGCAAACATGAGATAAAACAATCTACCTGAGTATAAGGCAGGAATTGAGTATAAGGCAGGAATAGTGTCAACTTACCATTGAGGATACACTCATGTCATCGAGCAGCACATCATCAAACAACGAAAAGCAGCGTCGCATTGTCACCGATGCCCTGCGAGACAGAGCGCAGCGGGAGAAGACCTACCGGGAAAAAGCCCTCAAGATGTACCCCTGGGTCTGTGCCCGGTGCGGGCGCGAGTTTAGCGGGAAAAAGCTGCGCGAACTCACCGTCCATCACAAAGACCACAATCACGATTACAACCCTCCCGACGGTAGCAACTGGGAGTTGTTGTGCCTTTATTGTCATGAAAACGAGCATTCTCGGTATGAGGACTCTGCTTCATATAGTGAGGTGACAGCTGGTGAGACCAAACCGTCCGATTCCGGTTACAGGCCGTTTGCCGATCTGGAAGCGTTGTTAAAGAACAAGAAGGAGTAATCCGCCACGACTCCTTCGAATAAAGCCAAATAATGTTCTTTGACGTCATTTCCGTGAAAGCAATAATTTAGTATTTTTAATTATTCTAAATACCTGCCATGGCAGGCATGACAGAAATTTTGATGCTTTTTGCTAGTTTGTCAACTGCTGTGATCTAAAACCATCCGCTTGAGTTCCCAGATTTCTTCCTCAATGCTTTTCTGATCCGTCTGGTAAACAATGTCGGCTGCTTCATAGTATTTGTTTTTGGATGCCTGCCACATCATTCGGATGTCCTCTTCGAGGGAGACACCTTCATTTACCCTTGGCCTATCCGCCGGTTTTACACGCCGGACAAGCTCTTCGTTGGATGCGGTCAACAGAATGATCAGGCCGGTTCCATTTAGTACATCCATGTTCCATTCATAGCGAACGGTTCCGCCGCCCAGAGCGATGACTGAGTTTTGCAATTGAGCAAAATTTTTACAGATGGAATATTCCAATTCGCGAAAAGCCACCCAGCCTTTATCAACAACCAATTTATGGAAGGAGTGGCCCAGGATCCGGTTCATTTCCCGATCGAGATCATAAAAATCGAGCTGGAGTACCCTCGCCAGCCGTTTTCCGACAGTGGTTTTGCCGGAGCCGATCATGCCGCAGAAATATATTTTCAATGCTTTCCCTTCTAAAAAACGTTTCTCAGGAGTTGTCTGAGGCCTTAACTGCCTCCACGATGGCCTGCATCGATGGAGGATATCCCCATGGGTCGCTGCTGCAGCCATTGGCCAGGAAAAATCGCGTTTTCCCCCCCATTTTGATTGCCTCGTGAACATGATTTCGTAAAAACTCCCGGGTGGTGCGGGCCACAATCTTCTGGTTGATACCTCCCATGACACAGCCCGGTATGCGGTCTTTGACCCACTGCAGTGAGGGGCCTTGGGGGCTCCGGTCCCACCAGTTGAAAATGGTCGCGGGAAAATCTAACACATCATCGAAAAATAGATTTTCCCCATGAATATGGGCAGTGTTCATTTTGCCAAGATCTGAAATGGCCTTGAATACTTTCACCGCAGGGGGTTTGACAAATTTTAAAAAATTATCCCGGCTGATCAGCTCATCGGCCGCCCACATCGACATAAAAATGCCTGCTGATCCGATGGCCAGTGATCTCTGGCAGTAAGCAATCAGGTTTTCTGCAATAATATCTAAGGCTTCCAGCAGGCTTTCGGGCTCATTCTCCATTAGTGAATCGATATTTTCCCCCGCCATATTCCGGCGCATGCTTTGCCAGGGATCGAATACCGTATCAATAAAATAGGCCTTGCCTTTCAGTTTGGCACTGATATATTCCAAGGCTTTGAACTGTTCCTGCCAGTCGGTTTGGTCTACCTCGAAGCGGGTGATACGCTGTAAATCTTCTTTGGTCTTGACCGCATCCAGGCCTTGAGGCGGCTGATAAAAATAGTCGTTCATGACCTTTAAAAAATCAAAATCGTAATACTTGAAAAAATCCAGGGTAATCCGCGCAAATTGTTCGCCGCCGGCGTGTTGTACGCCAAAATGATACCACAGCGAAACAGGCGGTCTGTCGACCTCTTTTCCATTTAATACCCGATCGACTCTTTCAATTTTGTCCATTGATTCTCCCCTTTCAATTTATAGCGGTTGTATGCTCGGCTAGAAGATACCGCTTGTTTGAAACGACACTGAGAAATTTTGAATGAGAGCTTTTCACCTAATCTTTAAAGCGTCTTTGGGTAGATCTGATTTTCGCAGATGTAACCAACCTTTTCATCCGTCTTTTAGAAGAATGTCAAGCATATTTTTTTACCGCAGATGATCAAGCATTTTAACTTTGAATAAAACTAACATTCACTTCAGGACGATGACACCGCTGCTAAGAGAGATTCCAAGATGAATACGGGTCGACACGTTTTTGCCAATTCCATTGCAATAAATACTATTTTGATGTAGAAATTATTGAATTCAAGTGGCCTTTTTACTTAATAATGAACTGGCGAATAGATGTCTCAGGTGACAAAAAACAGTGGTAGATGTCGATAGAAATAAAATTACCCAGATTTTTCTGGGAATATTGGTGCTGGTAGCCGTTGGCGTTGTGCTGAAATATGCAGGCACGGTCATACTGCCGTTGATCATTGCCTGGCTGCTGTCCTATCTTATTGGCCCGGCTGTGAACTACATGACCCAAAGGAAGGTTCCGACAACCCTGGCGGTGGCGATCATCCTGATATTATTGCTGGGTGTTCTTTATCTGTCCGGCACCTTTTTATATGCCCGTATTTCAGCCTTTGCAACGGCTTACCCGCGATACTACGTTCGGATGAATGAATTAATCGCAACTGTCACGACCCAGCTGAACCTTGGGTTTGATCCGCTTGCCGGAATCAACTGGGGGCAAAGTGTCGGCCGGTTTCTGATGACCCTTTCCGGGTCTGTTTTTGCATTTGCATCCAAGCTGGTGTTGGTGGTTGTGTTTCTATTTTTTATTCTGCTCGGCAAACCCTTCTTTAAATACAAGATACTCAAATCATTTGATCAGGAAAGAGCCAATCAGCTTAGCGAGATCACTTTTTCCATAACCGCCCAGATCCGACACTATTTGTCTTTGCAATTTTTAATCAGTTCAGTTACCGGGGTTTTGGTCTGGATAGCACTTGAATTGATCGGTGTGGACTTTGCGATTACTTGGGGTGCACTGGCATTCTTTCTGAATTTTATTCCCACCGTCGGATCCATTGCTGCATCCATCCCGCCAATTCTTCTGGCCCTGGTCCAATTCTATCCCAGCATCTGGCCCGCGATCGCGACCCTTATTTCACTTTTAACCATCCAGTTGAGCATCGGCAACGGTATTGCGCCCAAAATTTTAGGGGATCAATTGAATCTCAGTCCGGTGGTTATTCTGCTATCACTTTTGTTCTGGGGTTGGCTTTGGGGAATTGTGGGCGCCCTGTTATCAGTTCCGGTGACGGCCGCCCTTAAGATCGTATGCGAAAATATCGAAACGTTACAGCCGATTAGCGTGATGATGGGATCGGGTAAAAGTTATTGGCGTGAATTTAAAAAAATCGAAAATATCAATCCTTCGTCAAAAAATAAAAAATCCGAATAAAGCAACCCGACTTCAGGGAACATGCGAAAATTATGATATTGATAATTTTGAGAATCGCGACGTTCGGGTTAGAACCGATAGCGATGGCTTTTTCCGCCGTCCCCTGCACTGCTTATCGAGCTGTCGTTACCCTACTCCCATCCGGCCTTCTCCCTCAAAGATTTTAAGGTGTTTATGAGACACGTTTTCAAGGTGACATTGACACCCTCGCCATTGACGGCACTGGCCTCAAATGAGGGCGCTTTCAGTTGCCGGTTATATGTTTTTTCCATTTCTTCAAGGGACAGCAGAGGCAAACCTTCCTGGGCGAGATCTCTCTTGTTGTACTGCAGAACCAGCGGTATTTTCATAATGTTTAATCCGTAACTTTGTAAATTTTCCGACAGGTTTTTCAAGGAAATAATATTTTTTTCGTGACGAATTTTAAGTGAGTCGGCAACGAAAACAACACCGTCAACGCCCTTCAAAACGAGTTTGCGGGTTGAATTATATTTTACCTGTCCGGGGACAGTATACAGTTGAACTCGTACGTCCAATCCTTTGATCCGACCGGCCTCCATGGGCACGAAATCAAAAAATATGGTCATATCACCCTTGGTTTTGATCGAAACCATTTCATTGGTCATTAATTTTCTGCTATTTTTGAAAACATATTCCAAGTTGGTCGTCTTGCCGCACCTGCCTGGACCATAATAAACAATCTTGCACTCAACTTCCTTCTTTTTCAAATTAATCAGCGCCATAGTGGATGATTTCCTAGATAAATTTGTTTTAATTTAAAATAATTAGGTAAGTATTATAAGTTGTAGATATTGTTTCAAGCCCCCAAACTGCGGTGTGAACTAACATCGTGATTGTTCAAACCCGGTATCGTCTTTCGGGTAATTTTTCGTCTATTTTATTATCGGCAATATATCCAATTTCATTAATAGTTTCGTTTCGATTTAAAAAGAAAGGGGGAAGCTTCTTTGCCCCCCCCTACGATAATTGTATATTTTATTTTTATTTCCAGTTTGTCCGGATCAGGATTGGTATTCGCAGCTTCTGGAAGCCGGTGTATCGGTTTCAATGGCTTCTTTATCTGCAATTTCCAGCGATTTATCGAGGATTTGGATTGCCTCGTCAATCTGATCTTCAGTAATGATCAGCGGCGGTGTGATAACCATCGTATCATACCAAGAAGAAATATAGAGCCCATTTTTCATGGCATCACCGGATATTTTAGCGGTCATCAGCGCTTTTCCGCTGAATTTTTCTTGCTTGGTGTCAAAAGGCTCCTTGGTTTTACGGTTTTTCACGATTTCAAGCGCCCAGAAATGGCCGACACCTCTGACATCGCCGATGCAAATGTGTTTGTCCGCCAGTTCATAAAGCCTTTTTTTCATGTGCTCGCTGGCCTTTTGGGGCAGGCCTGAATCAAATAATTTGACGTGTTCTGAGATTGCCGCCGGGATGGCGGAAGATGCCAGAGCATGATAGGCAAATGTATGTCCGTGACAGAAGAGTTCTTCTTCAAAGAAGTTGCCGACGTCTTCGGTTGAGGCCGTAATGGCTACCGGTGTATAGGCCGCGCTGGCGCCCTTGGCAGTTGTCATAATGTCGGGCAGAACATCCCAGTGTTGAATGGCAAAGGTTTTTCCGGTGCGAAACCAGCCGGACATGACTTCATCACAGACGAACAGAACACCGTGTTCATCACAAATTTGACGTATGATTGGATAATATTCCGGCGGCGGAATCATCCTGCCGTTGGTGCCTACAATCGGCTCGACAATAATGGCGGCCACGTTGCCTTCTTCCTTGATCATATAATCCAGGTACCGCGCACATTGCACATTACACTCTGGGTATGTGATACCGAAGGGGCAGCGGTAGCAGTAATTGTCAGGTGCAAAGATGACCCCATCCACGACGGTACGAGCCAACTCTGCATACCAGCGGCGGGGATCCCCGGTGAAAGACTGCCCCACAGCCGTTGCACCATGATATGAGTGGTAACGGGAAATTACCTTGTATGCAGGAAATTTAGATTGTCGCAGCATTTTCATTGCCGCTTCATTCGCAGCGGTTCCGCTGGTGGAAAAAAAGAATTTGCTGAGTTTATCCGGGAATACGGACCGTAAGGCATCGACCGCTTCCAGCAAAATTTCCGTGACGAAACCGGGCGCCACATACGGTAATTTTTCGGCCTGTTTTACGATGGCCTCAATAACCACTTTATTTTTGTGGCCAAGGTTAGAACACATCAGCTGCGAGGAAAAATCAATGTACCGTTTACCGGTATTGTCGTAAAAATAGATTCCTTCTGCATCGGTAATTAGTAAGGGCGCTTTCCATGCCTTCTGGCGATTCCAGGTCCCATAGGTATGAGCCGCCATTTCTTTGATTCTTTCCGTAATATCACTCATTTTGCCCACTCCTTTATGAATTTGGTTATACGGTTCGTTTGCCTGCGGCACCGGTTCTGCCGTTGGGCGGAATTTGCATCGAACAGATCGATAATTTAGCCTGATAATGCCATCGTGAATGTACGGGCATTCGCGTTTTTAGCAGCAATCGCCTGCAATGATAAGCCATTTGGTGCATACCGGATGGTTGTCCTTATTAAAGGGCGGCTAATTTTTCGTGATGGCCTTTGTGTTTTTTGGCCAGCAGTTTTAGGGCGCGCGCCACTTCTGGTAACGCCTTGATTTTGGCAGACGCCTCCGTGTAATAACGTACCGCCCGGTCCTCCAGCCGTTTGGCAGACGCCAATGCCTCTTCCATCGTCATACCCGTTGCCGCCTGACATACTTCACAATATGGCGCCCGGACAAAATCTTTGATCGGCTCCAGGATCATTTCAGTGACATTTTCCCGGCGGGTTCGCTGAACGGTTTTGACATTTTTTTTTGCATTGGCGGCGAACTGTTCAAATAGTTGCTTATGGTCGCTGCAAGCCGGATTGCCGACCACAGCTTCATAAAATTCCTGGTCCTGGCTTTCCAGCTCTTCGGCGAAATTGAGTATACTTCCAAAATTTTCAAGAGGCATCGGACTCCTCCTTTATACGAGTTTTTAGAACCAGCGTTGAATGACGACTTTGTTGTCCGTAAAGAAATTAAAAATTTCCTGTCCATGTCCTTTGATATCGCCAAACATCGAATCGCCAGCACCGCCAAAAGGAAAGAAACTCATGGGCGCCGCAATCCCGATGTTAATTCCAACCATACTTGGTTTAACGCGATATTTAAATTCACGTGCGGTGGCGCCGCTGTTTGTGTAAATACACGCTGCATTGGCAAATCCGCGAGTATTGATCAGGTCTATAACCTCATCTAGGTCCTTGGCGCGAACCACGCTGACCACCGGGCCGAAGATCTCTTCTTTCGCGATGGTCATATCACCTTTTACATTGTCAAAAATGGTGGGACCGACGAAAAAGCCGTTCGGAAGTTCCTCGACCGTAAAGTTGCGTCCGTCAAGAATCAGGTCGGCACCCTCTTCGATTCCTTTTTCAATATACCCCAGCACCCTCTCTTTATGAGCAGTGCTGACCACCGGACCCATAGCTGTTTGTTCATTCAGACC
>JASFSK010000058.1:0-12980 GCA_050114455.1 Desulfobacterales bacterium
AAGGAATTTAACCAAATTTTTTTCACCAAAAAAGCTACTATGGTAGCTGATTTTGAAATCATTACAAAGGCTGGAAATGTTTTGCAGATAGATCTCTCAGCGGCTCCGATAATTGACGATAATGGTAATGTTATCGGTTTTCGTGGATTGATGAGAGATGTTTCAGAAAGAAATAAAGCAGAGCTGGAAAGGAGAAAATTAGAAAAAAAACTACAACAGGCTCAAAAAATGAAGGCCATTGGTACCCTTGCCGGCGGGGTTGCTCATGATTTGAATAATATTCTTTCTGGAATAGTGAGTTATCCAGATCTGATCTTAATGGACCTTCCAAAAGATAGTCCTTTGATAAAACCAATAAAGACTATTCGAGAATCGGGAAAGAAAGCGGCTGCTATCGTACAAGATTTATTGACATTGGCACGTCGAGGCGTCTCAGTATCTGAGGTTGTACAATTAAATGACATTGTCTATGATTATTTAGGCAGTCCGCAGTTTGAAAAATTAAAATCATATCATCCTAATGTCAGGGTTGAATCACACCTAGATTCAGCCTTATTAAAGGTGATGGGTTCTCCTGTACATCTCTCCAAGACAGTTATGAATTTAGTCTCCAACGCTGCTGAGGCTATGCCAGAGGGTGGTCGCATAGAGATAAAGACCCATAACAAATATATCGATCTTCCAATAAAAGGATACGATGATGTGGAAGAAGGAGATTATATCGTATTGACTGTATCTGATAGTGGTATTGGAATTGCTTCCGATGAAATAAACCGAATCTTCGAACCGTTCTATACCAAGAAAGTCATGGGTCGCAGTGGAACCGGCTTAGGTATGGCCGTTGTATGGGGTACCGTCAAAGATCATAAAGGTTACATTCATATTGAAAGCGAAGAAGGAATGGGTACCACGATTGAATTATATTTTCCGGTTACAAGAGAGCTTGCCAATAGTATAGATATACCTCTTTCATTCGATAATTTTAAAGGTAAGGGTCAAAGTATTTTAGTGGTTGATGATGTTAAGGAACAACTCGAAATTGCATCAGAGATATTGACCCAACTGGGATATTCAGTTGATACGGTATGCAGTGGTGAAAAAGCTTGTGAATATCTAGAGTCTAAAGCACCCGATCTAGTTGTACTAGATATGATAATGCCTCCCGGAATTGATGGACTTGAGACCTACAAAAGGATTATTTCAAAATACCCCCAACAAAGAGCTATAATAGCCAGCGGTTTCTCTGAAACAGAGCGTGTCAGGGAGGCACAAAGATTAGGCGCCGGAAAATATGTAAAAAAACCGTATACAATCGAAAAAATAGGAATGGCCATTAAAACCGAATTAAGTATGTCAAAAAAAGCGGCATAGATTTATTCCCTATCCATAGCCATTGATATTTCCTTGTCCCGCAGTCGCATCCGGTTTACAGGAGAAAATTAAATAACCTGGATGATGCCGCTTTGCATTTCCCTGACATTGCCCCCCAAGTTCTGTGTATAAATTCTTTCAGAAAATCAGTTGAACTTTTATCGGGAAAGATTTTTGCCGCACCACAAATATGAAATTTCATTTGTCGGTCGGCGGGATATGCTTGGTCACATTCTTGGGAATTGGCAGGTAAGGTTTCAGCTTGGCAAAAAGAAGCCTTACCGCAATGTAAAGGATAATAAAAGGTGCAATGAAATTTACTTCCAATCCGCCCGCCCATTTAGGTAAGACGAAGACAATTTCACTAAAACGCCTGTTGAGCCAGGCGACGGCGAAAAAAGCCGGCCAAAGGGATGCCATGCCCATGGCCATAGAGAGAAAAAACGATTTTCCGTAGGCCTCATTGGCAAGCTTATTGATCCCCTTATAAGCGACGTCATCACCGGCCGCTTTCGCTTTGAGCGATTGGTCATGATAGTAGTGGGTCTGTTGCCAATTCTTGGCGACATGCCGGCGGTTTATGTGATAAGCCACAGCCAGCGTCAGCTCACCTATCAAGGCAGACCACCCAGCAAGAATAAATGTTCCCAACCACCAGCCGAGCAATGGATTCTCGAACCAGCGATAGGGTGATATGAGCACGGGATCAATCGTGTTTAACAACCAAGTGATTGTATCCATTTTGGGGGAAGATAAATTCCGGCCTGGCTTCGTGCCAGGCCGAAAATAATCGTAGGAGTCACTTTTGCATCAGAATGGCGGTACGATGCTGTAGCCCAAGAATCCTTTGGTGGTATACCGCAATCCCACGTAGAAAGCCAGAACAACAAATATGATTTTTAGGACCTTGTCCGGAATATACTTGGAGGTTCGTGGTCCGATCATGGAACCAATGAAGATGCCGATAAGTTCGGCACCGATTAACCCCCAGGAAATGACGACACCTTTGCCGACCATATAGGAGAAAATGGACACAATCATGCCGATCAGAACGCACAGCGCCGAAGTGCCGGCCACCAGAAACATCGGCAGACCGGCAACCGATGTCAGAAATGGTACATACAGAAATCCGCCGCCGATACCTAAAAACGAGGCAATCGCCGCAATGAATATGCCGCCGATCATGGGTATCCAGGCTTTAAAGGAAAAATTCTGTCCGAAAAAAGTGAATCGGATATTGCCGATAAAAAATGTCAGGGCCCAGCCGACGAGAACGAGAATATAGGCCACCCATTTAGCGCCACCGACCAGATTGATCCAGAGTGCCGAGGCCACAACCGCTGCCACCGCCAACCACATGAAAGTATAGGAGCCCTCAATGATTTTTACGCCCTGGTCGGCGGTGTCGGATTTTGCGGCAACCGCTTTCTCAAATGCCTGCGCCGCTGCCTTGGCTTCCTTCTTGCGGGCTGCTCCACGCGGCGTGAGTTCGTAGATAAGGAAAAAACCGAGGACGAACACAATCAGACCGAAATATCCGAGATAAGCCTTAAGGGAAATCTTGCCGGCGGTGAGTTCCGGCACCAGCCAGGAGCCACCGACGCCGCCAATGGCAAGGCAGATGCCCAGCGGTGCTACCAACCGTCCCATCCGATAATAATTGAAGGAGGAGATAGCCCCGCTCAGGCCAACCAGCCACTGGTTGGACACCCGGATGGAATCAGTGAGTAAGGTGTTGACCGGATTTCCTTTGCCGAAGGCTTTGGCATAGTCGGCCAATCCGAAAATAGTGATATGACCGACCCCGGCCATAATGCCGCCGAAAGCCCCTACGGTTGAAAAAATCCACCCAACCCAAATGGCCCAGAGAAACCCGATGATGACATTCTGACTGGGGGCGCCAGGTATCTCCAAATAGCCGGGTTCCCCGTCGGGTTTGATCACCTCCTTGGTTTTGGCGGCAAAAGTCTCGTCTTTAAGACTTTTTTCTATGGCTTGCTTCATTTTATCCGGCATACCGGGCGTCGTCAGATCGGTGCCCGATTGAGCCAGTGCCAGGGTGGCAAATGTTAAAAGAACCATAATGCCGGTAATCCAATAAAATTTTGATAATTTCAAAGTCTTCCTCCTTTCGCTTCAAGTTTCAATCAGATATGTATAATCTAAAAAGAATCCCTTCATTTTTGGCTTCCCTTTTTTCGTCTTATAATATAGTGTTTTTATTTTGTAAATAATTTTCAAACTTGGCGAAGTCTAATCCTGCAATTTATTCCCTACGATCTGGACTAACGATTGCGGCAAGAAGAGTGAAATTCAAGAAGCGAAATGTCAAAGTGGTTCTTTTTGGGGTACATAATGCATTGATTCTTAATCAAGGATTCATTATATTACCAGAACAAATTTTTACCCATAGGAGATTTTAATGTTATGAAGGAATCGGTTTACAGTGTCTGTGGCATGTGCACGGTCAGATGCCCTATTAAGGTTGATGTGGAAGATGGTGTAGTAAAATGGATTGAAGGCAATCCAAACGACCCCGGTATGGCCGGCCGGCTGTGTGCCAAAGGCTCTGCCGGTTTGGCCATGCTTTATGACTATGAAAGACCCCAGTATCCCCTGATCAGGGAAGGTCAGCGGGGCGAAGGCAAATGGAAAAAAGCGAGCTGGGACGAAGTTCTGGAATATATTTCCGCTAAATTACAGGCAATTATAAAAGAACACGGCGCGAGAGCCATTGCTTTGAGTGACCGGGGGGGACCCTTTCGGGACTTACACCGAAGTTTTCTGCGAGCCATCGGATCGCCTAATTATTTCAACCACGACTGTACCTGTGCCCGCAATGTTCAGCATGCAGCGCTGTCGCTTTTTGGTTCAGGTCGCAAGACATTTAATTATGATTATGGCAACTGCAAGCATCTGGTGCTCTATGGCCGCAATGTTTTTGAATCCCTGCGCGTCAAGCAGGCCAATATCATCATGGACATGCTGGATCGCGGCGGTAAAATTACCTACATCGATCCAAGGGCGGCCGGCACCGCCATGAAGGCCACCCGCTATTGGGCCATTCGACCCGGCACCGACTATGCACTCAATTTGGGCATTATCCACACCGTGCTGCGCGATAAGCTCTATGATGCTGAATTTGTGAAAAAATGGGTGCTGGGTCTCAAAGAGCTGGAATCCTTTGTCGTCCCCTATACACCGGATTGGGCTGCCTCTGAAACCGGCATTCCGGCCAATGAAATTGTTGAGTTTGCCAATGAAATCGCCGCTGACCGTCCGGCCGTTATATTTCATCCGGGCTGGATGATGGCGCGCTACTCCGATTCCTTCTACTCCATCCGCACCAATTATATGCTCAACGCCTTGATGGGCGCTTTTGAAACACCGGGCGGCCTGTTCTTTCAAAAAGGCCCCGGTGATGTGGGTGCCAAAGGGCTCAAATCCCTGTTGGACACCATCCCTAAACCGGAAGAGAAACGGGTGGACGGATGCGGTTGGAAACACAAACATTTTGACGCCGGTCCGGGGCTTTTGCAGCTGCTCTACCCGGCGATTTTGAGTGAGGATCCCTATCCGGTCAAAGCCTATATTGCCTTCCGACACGATCCACTGCTGTCCCTGCCGGATCCTGAAGCACAGAAAAAAGCCTTGGACAAACTGGACCTGGTGGTGGCCATCGATGCCAATTACAGCGAAACCGGCTGGTATGCGGATGTACTGCTGCCATCGGCGACCTATCTCGAAAAGTCGAGTGTCCTGACCACCGGCAAGGGGCTCAAACCCCAATTCGGAATGCGCAAGCAGGCTGTCGAGCCGCGCAACGATGCCAAACCGGACTGGTGGATATTCAAATCACTGGCTGAACGACTGGGGGCCGGCGAATATTTCAAATTTGCAGATATGGAAGCGTTCTGGCAATGGCAGCTTGAGGATACGGGCATTACGGTAAGTGATCTCGAAAAAAAGGGGTTTGTTGCACTCACAGATAAACCGGTCTGGTGGAACCGCATGGAGGATCTCAAATTTAAAACGCCTTCCAAAAAAATAGAATTTGTTTCCAGCCGTTTGGAATCCAGTGACATTGAATCTTTCAAGCCTTATGAAAGCCCCCAAAAGCCTGATGAGGGATATTATCGGCTGGCCTTTGGACGCAGTCCGGTTCACACCCATGGCCGCACCCAAAATAACCCGGTGCTCAGTGAAATTATGCCGGTCAACCAGTTGTGGCTCAATGATGAAGAGGCTCGCAAATTAGGCATTTCCGATGGCGATCAGGTGCGGGTAACGTCCTCTGACGGCAGTCATTCCGGGACGATTGCGGCTTCCGTGACCGAATTCATTCACCCGGAGTCGGTCTTCATGGTTCACGGGTTCGGTAGAAAAGTACCCTGGCAAACCCGGGGTTACAACAAAGGTTTGGCAGACTATCGCTTTGAAACCGGTCTTTTGGGCGTGTATGACCCGGTCGGTGGCGCCAATTCGCTGATGGAATGTTTCGTGAAAGTTGAAAAAGCTGAATAATACGGAGGAAAATGCATGAGCCAGTACTATATTTATCAGGATACCAAACGCTGCATTGGATGCTATAGCTGCGAGTCGCACTGTAAAACCAAAAACAACTTGCCAATCGGTCCCAGATTGACCCAGATTATTCCGGTTGGCCCCAAAAAACTGAACAATTTGCCGCGCATGTCATATGTGTTCATGCCCTGTTTCCACTGCCAGGAACCGTGGTGTGTCGCCGCCTGTCCGACCGGCGCCATGCAAAAAAGGCCCAAGGACGGCATTGTATTTGTAGACGAAACCCTTTGCGTTGGCTGCAAGGCCTGTATCACGGCTTGTCCCTGGGGTACGCCGCAATGGAATCCGGAGACCGGCAAAGCTGTAAAGTGCGATTTCTGTATGGACCGGGTCGATCAGGGGCTGGAACCGGCCTGTGTGACCAAGTGTATCACAAAGTGTCTTCATTTCGGTGATCCTGCCCAAAAGGCCCAGTCAAAACGGAACCGACACGCAAAAAAAGTGGCCGACTTTGGTTAGAATATAGTTCGCCTCGCTCAAGATTCAGAACCATTGATCAATGATATTGGTTCACCATGCATACCGATCGACTGCGGTATACGAGAGGACAAGATGCCCGAAATAAAGTGCCCGGTAACTCAAATTATCGGCAAATTGAGCGCGGCCATCGATTCCGGTGGCCTAACGGATCCAAGAAGCAGGCGCAGGGCGGAGGACACACTGGCATTATTGAACGATGTGGCCCAGGGTAGGGCCGCTGCCGAGCATTTGCCGGCTATGGAATCCTTGGCGCTAAAACTGATCGAACAGGGTAAAACAGAATACTCCAAAGACGCCGGGAAAATGGTGCAAACGGCACTGGTGCGGCATCGTGAAGTTATTATCAGTCATATCGATACCCACAACTGCTCGGCGGGAGATTGCCTCAGACTGGCACCGGCACCCTGTCAGATGACTTGCCCAGCGGGTTTGGATATTCCGACCTATGTCACACTCATCGGAATGGGACGTGATGCCGAGGCTGTCGACGTTATCCGTCGGGACTGCCCATTTCCTTGGGTTTGCGGTTTGGTATGCACCCGGCCCTGCGAGTTCATGTGTGTACGAGCGCGCATTGATACCCCGATTGCGATAAAATCTCTCAAAGGTTTTGCGGCCGAGAGGGCCATGTCAGAAGGCAGCTATACAAATCCAGCCAGAGAACCCGAAAAAAACAGGAAGGTGTGTGTTATCGGAGCCGGACCAGGAGGCATGAGTGCGGCCTATTATCTGGCTTTGAAGGGATATGGTGTTCGGATTATCGAGCAACAGCCGGTGGCCGGCGGAATGCTGCTGCTGGGCATACCCCGTTATCGGCTCCCCAGAGAAATTATCGATCGCGAAGTGGCCATGCTGCAGAATTTAGGTGTTGAATTTCAGTTCAGCACCGAATTCAGTGTGGATATCACCCTCGAAGAACTGAAAACCGAAGGATTTGAAGCGTTCTTCTTCGCCATCGGCGCTCACAAATCGTTTAAACTGGGTGTGCCCGGTGAATCCGATTTTCCCCAGGTTCAACAGGCGATTGATTTTTTAAGGAATGTGGCCCTGGGCGACCGGCAGGTGCCGGGGAAACATGCCGTGGTGATCGGCGGCGGCAACGTTGCCATTGATGCGGCCAGGACCTGCCTTCGATTGGGATGCGAATCGGTAACCCTGGCATACCGTCGAACCCGTTCTGAAATGCCGGCCGATGTCGAGGAGGTGGAACAGGCCGAAGAAGAAGGAATTCGGTTTGAATTTTTAAATATTCCCAGCGAAATCGTTGGAAATCGGAACTGCCTGGAGGGCTTGCGTTGTCTAAAGGCGGAATTGGTCACCAAGGAAGGACAAGACCGCAAATACCCGGTTCCCATCGAAAACAGTGAATATATCATCAATGCAGACGTTATTATTTGTGCCATCGGCCAGCAGGTCAACGATACCTGCATGGAATCCGTCAAAGACCTCGAATGGACGCGGCGCAATACGATTAATGTCAATATGGCTACCATGGAGACATCGCAGCCGGGTATCTTTGCAGCCGGTGATGCCGTTACCGGCCCTGCAACCGTTATTGAAGCGATTGGCGGCGGCAAGCGGGCTGCCGAGTCCATCGACCGTTGGCTTTCGGGCATCCCTCAGCCCAGTATGCCGCCGGTGCCGACCCGTCGCAGACGAGTCGAATATCTTGAAGTCCCCGCCATTACCAAAATGACTCTTAAACGGCCCGAGATGCCGCTGCTAAATATCGATCGCCGACGCACGACATTCCAGCAGGTGGAGCTTGGTTACACGGAAAACATGGTCCGCGAAGAGGCCCGACGATGTCTTCGCTGCGATATCTGCTTGCGGTGCGGCAAGTGTGTTGAAGTCTGCCGCGACATGATGAAAGTGGATGCCCTCCAAATGGGTTATTTTGATTTTGATCATCCCGTGGATACCGATTTCAGAGTAACCGATGAGCGCTGCATTTTATGCGGTGCCTGTGCAACAAACTGTCCCACCGGGGCCATGAGGATGGAAGACAGAGGAGACGAAAGAATTTTGTCTCTTTGCGGGACATTGCTCAATCGAAAAAAATTATTGTACTGTCAGGGGTGCGGCGCTGTTATGGGACCGGCGCGTTATCTCGATTTTGTTCAAAACCGCGCCGATTCGGTAGCCAAAATAACCGATGATCGGCAATTGTGCGAAGTATGCGCCCGAAAATCAACCGCCAGGCTTAACGTCGCGGATGCTCCAGTGAAAGGGCGTAATGCATAGGGTTTTGAAGTCGGAATTCGGAATGAAATAAAGAGATGCAGAAATTGGGAAGCGGGGAGGCGGGGATGGCGGCAAGGTGAAAAGAATGTAAAAATTTAAGAGCGTTGAATGTCGAAAGCTTTGAGCTATTTTGGGCTTTGATTTAGGCACTGAAATGGTTGGAGGTTTAGACAGATAGTCTATTTAAAAATTTTGTAATGTGGAATCAAGCCCAAAATAGGAGAACTGGAATGGTTTTTCGGCACGGCCAGAAGGTGGAAATCTATAAAAGGTCGGAAGATGAGAGCTGGGAAGGTTACATGGATGAATTCATAGGATTGCACGGGATTATAACTGATCCGGATGCCACTATCAACGATCCGGATGCCCTGGTGGCGGTGAGCTTGGTGGGTAAGGGTACCCACCGCTTTCCCCAGGATTGTCTCCAGCGGCTGGACGACTGAACCTTTGAACCCGTGAACTATTACTGAAAAAGCCAAGGAAGACCAACTCGTGGAAGTGTTTGCCCTGTTAAAGGACAACGCCCGAGCGGTGCAAACCCTCGCCAGTTACCAAAGCGTGGAAGATGCCATCCGTTTGATGGCCGGCGACGATGTCAACGCCCTGGTCGTCACAGATAACTGCCGGCCGGTCGGCATCTTCCGTAAAAGTGACGTCTGTCGTACCTATCTGCGTTTGAAATCGTCGGCATTCTCGGAGATTGCCTTAAAAGATGCCATGTCGCGCAATTTTGTGGTCGCCGAACCACAAGACCCCATCGACGAACTTATTGCAAGAATGATTAAAGTCAATACGGCGTATTTGCCGGTGATCCAAGATAAAAAAATTGTGGGAATGTTGACACTAGTGGATTTGTTGAAATACCAGATCGAAGCTCTAGATGACGAGATATACCAACTGAAAGAATATATTTCCGATTTGCACGATGCCGGACAGGACTAATCCGGATAAAATAGATGACTTACGCCAGCGAACCCGAAAAGGTTCTACTGGCGTGAAGAGAATCTTCACCATAAGAGGAATTGATATGGTAAAAATTACCATTGATGAAAAAGAATACAACGCAGAAGATGGCATGACCGTGCTCCAGGTGGCCAGAACCAACGGCCTTCGAATTCCAACCCTGTGTTATCATCCTTCTCTGAAGCCTTCCGGATCTTGTCGATTGTGCGCTGTTGAGGTGGCGGGCCGGTCCAGTGGCAAACAATCCACCATGCTGTCATGTATTTTGAAGGCCAAAGATGGGATGGTTGTCAACACCCAAACCGAGGTCGTTAAGAGAGTCAGAACAAGGGCCTTTACCAATTTAATGCAAATGGCCCCCCAGTCCAAAACCATCGTTGCACTTGCAAGGTCTTACGGTATCGATCCCGGACCGCCGCCCGATGGGTGTGTGCGCTGTCACCTGTGCATACGGGTATGTAAGGAAATTGTCGGCGCCGGTGCGCTTAAGATGGAAAAAAGGGCCGGTGTAAATTTTGTCGTGCCGATTGAAGGCTTCTGCATCGGATGCGGAACCTGTGCCAACATTTGCCCGACGGATGTGATCGTGGTCGAAGACCAGGAAAATATCAGAACGATAAAAATCAGAGATGAAGTCATCGGGCGGCATCCTTTGGAACGCTGTGAAGGCTGTGGAAAGCTGTATGCAACACCGAAATTTTTGGAACATATTCATCAAAGAACATCCTCCCACACGGACGTCAAGTCACCTCACCATTATTGTTCAACGTGCGCCAAACTCTTTTCAGACCGGATACGGTCGTTCAGCAAAAGGGTTCAACAGTAGCCGAATTCATAAGCCATCCCGCTTGTGGGACGAGAATCTGAGGGATTCAACCGTTGCCGTGCGGGGATGCTAAATGATGCAAACCATCGATGCTGGTGACCGAATTGTAGATTGACAGCGCTCAAACGGGGATTAAGTTAATCATTATATCGGCTCTAATAAAACTCGGGAAATCTGTATTAAAAATTAGAGTTTTATTCCTGTAAACAAACAACCGGTTGACTTTGGAGAAAATAATTTTTCGGATGGCGATTTCCAGATCTTCATTTTATTCACTGGCATGGACAGGGCAAGACATGACAGGGGACTTCCACCAACCCGCTGACATCGATATCGTCCAATTGCTCCCATCCTATAGACAGCAATAATCAGTCTCAAAAACAAACATCGCCATAGAGTGATCTAAACCTCAAACGATACTTCAGGATCGATTGGAATAAGTTGATTTCCCCTAAAAGTGTATTAGGATCAAATTAGACAGTATCTATTCGCTTATCACTCGGGAGGGTAACATGAAAGTTGCAAGCTATTTCAGGGTTGCCTTTGCTACCACCTTCAACATCATACTGAATGCCTTAACACTGGGCCGCTATGTCTGGCTGGAGGGACGCGTTCGTAATGGCCTATTCATGAACTGGGCCAGGACATTTCGGTATGCCCCGAAAAATTTCATCCAGCCTATCACAGAAGACGAGATTGTTGAGCTCATCAGAAATTCCAGACAATTGCGGGTGTTTGGATCAGCACACTCTTTTAACGGCGGGGTGGTTGTCGACGAGACCCTGGTCTCGCTTGACAGATACAGCGGCGTCATTTCCAAAGATCTGAAAAAAAAACAGCTGACTGTCAAAGCCGGCACGCGGGTGCGGGATGTTGTCAGGGCCCTGCTCGATGAAAGACTCGCTTTTGCCGCCCAGCCTTCCCATGACGCCCAGAGCATCGCCGGTATTCTTTCCACGGATGTGCATGGCACCGGCAAAAACTGGGGGTTTGTCAGTGAGTCTGTCGTCAAACTTAAACTCGTCGACGGAAAAGGCGAGATTTTCGAATGCGAGCCTTCGGATGACCTCTTCAAAGCGGCAATCGGCGGAATCGGGGCGGTGGGTATCATCCTGGAGGTTGTGGTGCAAGGAGTCGATCGGTTTAATGTCGAGCAGATAACTGAAATATCTGATTTATCTTTTGTTGAAAACAACATCGAACAATTGCTCGAGAAAAACGATCACTTCAGTCTCTACCTCTTTCCCTTTACTTCAAAATGCCAGATCAACACCTGGAATAAAACCAGTCAAACACAGTCCATGTGGGGAACCATACGAGAATTTCTTAGCATATCAATGGATGCCCTGCTGGCGGCCTGGTTCGGAAATCTCGTGGCCTACGCCGGGCTTCTGCCCGCTCTGTCCTCCCTGACGCACAGTATCAAAAAAGGCACGAACCTGGTGTTGGAAAGCAGCGAAGCTTTCAACCGCACGATCTACCATCTGCACCAGGAACTGGAATTTACCGTGCCTTTTGAAGAGACGTTTGCGGCCTGCCGCCGATTTATCAGGCTTTATGAAGACATGTACGACGGGGGTTTACCATATACCATTTTCGAGGTACGCTTCACCCCCGCAGGCCACGACCGCACCTTAATCGGGGCCGGCCGGGAGCGGCGCAATGTCTGGATCGACCTTGTCTGCAACGACTCAGCCGGCTTCGAGAAATACTATGCCGCCGCCGAGTCGCTTTTAAAACAGAATGGCATGCGACCCCATCTCGGAAAGTACTGTGAGCGTATCGACAGCAGCGACCTTGAGCGGTTGCACGGGGCGCATTTTGCGAAGTTCAAGCAACTCGTCGAGCTACACGATCCCGAGGGCAAATTTTCCAATGAGTTTACGCGCAGGCTTTTTGGGACTTAGGCCTCTGGCTAGGGTTTCAGATATCGTCCAGTAGATAGCATATTGATGGCGCCAGATGGCAGCCCGGCCGCCGGGCAAAAAACTGTACGGTTCAGTTCAAAAAGAAACTTTAAAAAATAGGAATGGATTCTGATTTCAAAAGAAAAATGGACAGGATCAACAGGATCATCGGGATAAAACGGCCTTCGGCCGATGGGGCTCCTTGCCGTAGGCGGAAAAATCCCATCAATCCTGTAAATCATGTCTAATATAAATAAACTCAGGTAAACACCTTTGAAGTTTTGGTTTAAGCCGGGGCCGCTGGCTGTTTGGTTGTTGTGGTGTTTGGTATCCAGCATTCAGAATTTCAGGTTTCAGGTAAAGGGCAGCCAGTATGATCGGGCAAGAAACTTGACGATGTGGCAAAAAATCAAAATTTCATTATAGCGTCATTCCGGCGAAGGCCGGAATCCAGTAACTTCATAAAATTCTGGATGCCGGATCCGTCATTCCGGACTTGATCCGGGACCGGCATGACAAATTACAAATTCGGAATTTTTGCCCAATCAACAAAGTTCTTCTATGTAGAGTTCCATACGAGATCCCGTTTCAAAATTACGTCATTT